>NZ_JBDNAI010000020.1:0-79569 GCF_039768515.1 Wenyingzhuangia sp. | reverse complement strand
TCATCGCCTTTCTTTAAAAACTTCATTCATGATCTTGAATGAAGTTTTTTTTTGACCCCATCCTAAACCAACCCGTAAATACTATAAATAGTAATGGGAATCAATATGAAAACGTTCAGTGTTTTTTATATTATTAATGTAAATTTGTTGTTATGAGTTTACATTTTGATTTAAAGGAAATAATTACAGCTACAATGATTTTGTTTGCTGTTATCGATATTTTGGGAAGCGTACCCATTGTTATTGATTTAAGAAAAAAAGCAGGTCATATACAATCTGGAAAAGCAACTATTGTTTCTATCATTCTGATGATTCTATTTCTTTTTCTTGGTGATGAGATTTTAAATTTGATAGGTATAGATGTAAATTCATTTGCCATAGCGGGTTCGTTTATTATATTTTTTATTGCCTTAGAGATGATTTTGGGAATTACAGTTTTTAAAGATGAAATGATAGGGTCTCACTCTATTGTGCCTTTAGCTTTTCCTCTCATTGCTGGTGCAGGTACCATGACTACACTTATTTCATTGCGTGCAGAATTTGCATTAGAGAATATTATTGTAGCGATATTTATCAATAGTATTTTTGTTTATTTTGTTTTGAAAACTTCACAGCGTTTAGAAAATATTTTAGGGTCAGTAGGTTTAAACGTCCTCAGAAAAGTTTTTGGGGTTATATTGTTATCGATAGCCGTTAAATTATTTACCAGTAATATAAATCAATTGTTCTAATTTTTTTTCTTATCAGTTACATTTTATCATTTTACACCTATGAAAACGATCTCAATAACAGGTTACAGTTCCATTTCTGCATTAGGTTCAGATGTAGATGAAGTTTGGGGTGCTTATGCAATAGAAAACCATTTTCTTGAGCAAATTACATATGATAATGTTAGCGGTTTGGTTAGTAGATTACCAACTCATTTGGATCAGGCTATCCATTCATTAAAACATTCTCACCAAAAATATCAAGTACTAGACAAAACTGTTTTGATGGCTATTTATGCGGCAAGGAAGGCGCTCAAAAATGCGCGTTGGGATAAGAATGCTACATTTGGTGTCAATATTGGTTCTTCAAGAGGCGCTACACAATTGTTTGAACAATTTTATGATGATTTTTCAACAAATCATAAGAGCAGGGTTTCTCCATTGACCTCTCCAACAACAACATTGGGTAATTTGTCCACTTGGGTTGCCGATGATCTGCAGTCTTCAGGCCCTGTAATCACACATTCAATTACTTGTTCAACAGGTCTTCATGCAGTATTGAACGCAGTTGCCTGGATCAATTCTGGTATGTCAGAAAAGTTTATGGTAGGAGCAACAGAAGCTCCCAATACAGCGTTCACTATTGCCCAGATGCAATCTTTAAAAATTTATTCAGATCACCAACTAGAGTATCCATGTAGGGCTTTAGATCTTGAAAAGTCCAAGAATAGCATGTGTCTCGGGGAAGGAGCAGCTATTTTTTGTTTAGAACAAGGAGTTAAGTCCAATGCTTTGGCTCTTATAGATTCTATAGGTTATGGAACAGAAAAATTAACCCATAATGTTTCGGTAACCCAGGATGCAAAATGCTTTCAAGACTCTATGCATATGGCCTTGAGTTATATTGATGAAGATGTTGATGTTATTGTGATGCATGCTCCTGGAACTATAAAAGGTGATTCTTCTGAGATGAGAGCTATTGAAAAAGTTTTTGGAAGTAATATACCTGCGGTCACCTCAAATAAATGGAAAATAGGTCATACTTTAGGAGCTTCAGGTTCTTTAAGTATGGAATTAGCAATTTTGATGCTTGAAAAACAGGAGTTTATAGGGATTCCTTATTTAAAGAATTTAAAAGCACCAGAAAAAATTGAACGTATTATGGTGAATGCTGTAGGTTTTGGTGGTAATGCTGTAAGTGTTGTTTTGAAAAGAAATACTATTTAAAGCAGCAAATTTTACTACTTTTGTTATATCAATAAAATGAAATTTTATGAGTGAGGTTAGACACAATTGGACGAAAGAAGAAATCCTAGAAATATACAACAAACCCTTGATGGAGCTTTTGTACGAGGCAGCTACTATACATAGATTACATCATGAGCCAAATGAAGTTCAGGTATCAACTTTATTATCAATAAAAACAGGTGGTTGTTCAGAGGATTGTGGTTATTGTCCACAAGCAGCCCGCTATCATACAGATATCGATGGAAATGATTTGATGCCAGTCCAACAAGTAAAGGCCCAAGCGCTTAGAGCTAAAGCTTCAGGTTCTTCAAGAGTCTGTATGGGAGCATCATGGAGAAATGTAAAAGATGGACCTGAGTTTGACGAAGTTTTAGAAATGGTTAGAACTATCAATAGGTTAGATATGGAGGTATGCTGTACATTAGGAATGGTTACTGAGAATCAAGCAAAACGTCTAGCAGAGGCAGGTTTGTATGCCTATAATCATAATTTAGATTCCTCTGAAGAATATTATAAAGAAGTGATTTCTACAAGAGGTTATCAGGATAGGTTAGACACCATAGATAATGTTCGTAAAACAAATGTAACGGTTTGTTCAGGTGGTATAATTGGAATGGGTGAGTCTATAGCAGACAGAGCAGGAATGTTGGTAGCCTTATCATCATTAAACCCTCAACCTGAATCAACTCCAATAAATGCTTTAGTTGCTGTCGAAGGTACTCCTTTAGAAGATCAGAAGCCAGTTGAAATATGGGATATGGTAAGAATGGTAGCGACAACAAGAATTGTGTTGCCAGAAACCCAAGTTAGGTTGTCTGCTGGTAGAACTCAAATGAGTCAAGAAGGGCAGGCATTTTGTTTCTTTGCGGGAGCCAATTCAATATTTGCAGGTGATAAATTATTAACTACACCTAATCCTGATGTTAATGAGGATATGAAATTATTTAAAAAGTTAGGATTAAATCCTATGAAACCATTCACTAAAAAAGTTCAGCCAAAGTCCGTTCCAGCTGAAAATTCAGATTATCAAGCGTTGGGAGAAAACCCAAAGTGGACTAGGCCTGAACACAAAATCGCAAAAAACGAAGAGGCCAAACAAAAAGCAAAAGAAATTAGAGCTAAAGAAAAAGCATAATTTTTTAATAGTAAAAAAGGAAAGACTCGTAATAAAACATTACGAGTCTTTTTTATTTTAGAACCTTCTTTTGTTTTGTCGCTAAGTAAAAATAAAGAACATATTGACATGATAAAGATTTATCTCTTTGAGTGTTTAAAAAGGTCATGCTTGTAGTTGATAACTATTTTTTTAACCTTTTGAATACCCAATATTTTACGTGATATATTTTGTATTTTAGAACTTCCCAAATAAATAGATATGTATTTAATTTTTGATACCGAAACAACAGGTTTGCCAAAAAACTATAAGGCTCCTATGACAGATACTGATAACTGGCCTAGGTGTATACAGATAGCTTGGCAGTTACATGACGGTATGGGACGTGTACTTGAACATGATCATTTTATGATTCAGCCCCATGGATTTAACATTCCTTTTGATTCTGAAAAAATTCATGGTATTTCAACAGAACTTGCAGAAAAGGAAGGGATTACTTTAAGAGAGGGTTTAAATCGATTTAACTTGGTTTTGAATAAAACCAAGTTTCTAGTTGGTCAAAATGTTACGTTTGACGTAAATATCATGGGAGCTGAGTTTATCAGGGCAGGTATGTTACCAAATTTTAAGGCTTTTGAATTTGATCGTCTTGATATGCAAGCTTATGATTTTAGGACTAGAGTACCAAAAAATCGCTCAATGGCTATTGATGACTTGTATGACTCAGATAAAAATTTACTGGGTATATTAGATACTTGTACGGAGTTTACTGCTAATTTATGTGAATTAACAGGAGGTAGAGGAGGAAAGTTTAAACTTCCCACACTAACTGAGTTACATCATTTTTTGTTTGGTGTTGGTTTTGGAGAGGCCCACAACGCAACAGCTGATGTAGAAGCTACTACACGATGTTTCTTTGAGTTGATTAGAAAACAAAATTTCACAAAGGAACAATTAGATGTTGACTCTTCATATTTTACTGAGTTTAATACTGTCAATCCAAAACCTTTTGAATTGATAGGCTTAAAACATTTGAACTTAAAGAAAGAAAGTGAGAAAATACGTAAGCGTAAACTTAAGCAGGAAAGTGCTAGAGGAACTGAGATCAATACAAAGGAAAGTCTAGCAAAGCTACAAGAGGTTTCTTTTGCACATTTACACAATCATACCCAATATTCTATTTTACAGTCTACCATTGAAATAGATGCTTTGGTACAAACTGCAGGTAAGCATAATATGTCAGCTGTAGCGATGACTGATACTGGAAATATGATGGCGGCCTTTCATTTTACCAATTCAGTTTCGAGTTATAATAAAGGGGTAAAAGAAAGAAGACATCAAGTTCAAGAGGAAGGAGGAGTTTTTGAGGAAAATGAATTGACGCCCATTGTAGGTTGTGAATTTTTTGTTTGTGAGAACCATTTAGACAAAACTAAAAAAGATAACGGCTATCAAGTTGTTTTGTTGGCGAAAAATAGAAATGGTTATCAGAATCTAGCAAAAATGTCATCAATTGCTTTTGTAGACGGTTTTTATTACGTTCCCAGGATTGACAGAAAAATTATTGAAGAATACAAAGGAGATATCATTGTTTTGACTGGAAATTTATATGGAGAAGTTCCAAGCAAAATTCTAAATATAGGAGAAAAACAAGCAGAGGAAGCATTGGTTTGGTGGAAAGAACAGTTTGCAGATGATTTGTATATCGAAATCATGCGTCATAGTCAAGAGGATGAAAATGTAGTAAATAAAGTTCTACTTGATTTTTCTAAAAAACATGACGTGAAGGTGGTTGCGACCAACAATACTTTTTACATCGCTAAAGAAGATGCCAATGCCCACGATATTTTATTGTGTGTAAAAGATGGGGAAAAGCAAGTGACCCCTATTGGTAGGGGAAGAGGCTATCGTTATGGGTTGCCAAATGATCAGTATTATTTTAAGTCTCAAGAGGAAATGAAACAGCTTTTTGCAGATATTCCTGAAGCAATCACTAATATACAAGGGCTAGTAGATAAAATTCAACCCTTCACTTTAGCAAGCGATGTATTACTTCCTGCTTTTGATATTCCTGAGGAATTTAAAGATTTAGAAGACTTAAAAGATAGTGGTAAAAGAGGGGAGAATAATTTTTTAAGGCATTTGGTTTATGAAGGAGCTAAAAAGAGATACGGTGAAATAACAGAGGCCATACGAGAGCGCCTAGATTTAGAGTTAGACGTAATTGCCAAAACAGGTTACCCAGGGTATTTTTTAATTGTTGAAGATTTTATAAGGGCAGCAAGAAACATGGGGGTTTCTGTAGGGCCAGGTCGTGGATCAGCAGCAGGTTCAGTTGCTGCTTATTGTCTTTGGATCACGAATATAGATCCCATTAGGTATGATTTACTTTTTGAGCGATTTTTAAATCCTGAGCGAATCTCTATGCCCGATATTGATATTGATTTTGACGATGAAGGGCGTGGTCGTGTCATTGATTATGTAATTGATAAATATGGGTCTAACCAGGTAGCACAAATTATCACCTATGGTACAATGGCTGCAAAATCTTCTATTAGAGACACCGCTAGAGTTTTAGATTTACCATTGTTTGAAGCAGATAGAATTGCTAAATTAATTCCAGGGATGAAGCTAAAGAAAATCTTTGGTTTAGAAGAAAAAGAATTGGCATCAAAGCTTCGCTCTGAAGAAGTTGAAATGGTCAATGAGTTAAAGAGAATATCTGAGGGTCATGGCCTTGAAGCAGAAACCATAAACAAAGCTAGGGTGTTAGAAGGTTCTGTTCGCAATACAGGAATTCATGCTTGTGGTGTCATTATCACACCTGATGATATAACAAAATTTGTACCGGTAGCTTTAGCGAAGGATTCAGATATGTATGTCACTCAATTCGATAACTCTGTTGTTGAAGATGCTGGTTTGTTAAAGATGGATTTCTTAGGGCTCAAGACTTTGACATTGATTAAGCATACATGTAAAATTGTAAAAGCAAGGCACGGTGTAGATTTAGACCCTGAAAGTTTTCCGATTGATGATTTAAAAACCTATGAATTATTTCAAAGGGGTGAGACAGTAGGGATTTTTCAATACGAATCTCCTGGGATGCAAAAATACATGCGTGAGTTGAAACCTACAGTTTTTGCAGACTTGATTGCCATGAATGCTCTTTATAGACCAGGGCCCTTAGAATACATACCAAGCTTTATTAATCGTAAACATGGGCGTGAAGAAATTGTTTATGATTTGCCTGCAGACGAATATAAGAAGCGTCTAGAAGAGACTTATGGAATTACTGTTTATCAGGAGCAGGTAATGTTGCTGTCCCAAGATTTAGCCGGTTTTACAAAAGGTCAAGCAGATACTTTGCGTAAGGCGATGGGAAAAAAACAAATTGCAGTATTGGCAAAGATGAAGCCATTATTTGTGTCTCAGGCTACTGCAAATGGACATGATGAAAAGGCTTTAGAAAAGATATGGAAAGATTGGGAGGCTTTTGCTTCTTATGCTTTTAATAAGTCTCACTCTACTTGTTATGCATGGATTGCTTACCAAACCGCTTATTTAAAAGCACACTATCCAGCAGAATATATGGCAGCAGTGTTATCGAACAACATGAATGATATCAAGCAGGTTACATTTTTTATGGAAGAGTGTAAGCGTATGGGATTGACTGTGCTTGGGCCAGATGTAAATGAGTCTTATGCAAAATTTTCTGTGAACGATGAAGGGGCAGTTCGTTTTGGTATGGCAGCTATTAAAGGAGTAGGTGGTATTGCTGTGGATGGAATTATTGACGAACGAAAAAAAAACGGTCCTTTTGTATCTATTTTCGATGTTGCCAAACGTGTTGACTTAAGGACATGTAACAAAAAAGCTTTTGAAGGATTATCTTTAGCTGGAGGTTTTGATTCTTTTGGAAATATACACAGAGCACAGTTTTTTGCCGCAGACGAAAAAGGAATGACCTTTTTGGAAAAAGCAATGAAATTTGGATATGCTTATCAAGAAAGTGTTAATTCACCCCAAGTATCACTTTTTGGTGAGGCTTCTGACGTCCAATTACCAGAGCCACTAGTACCACCATGTGAAACTTGGGGGACTATGGAAACATTGTCTAAAGAAAAAGAAGTGGTCGGAATTTACATCTCAGCACATCCCTTGGATGATTATAAGAATGAAATGAGATTTACCAATTGCAATGTAGGTATGTTCAAAGGGGATATCAAGAAGTATGTAGGAAATGGATTTTCTTTTGCAGGAATCTTAACAAGTGCAGAGCACAGAATTGCAAAAAATGGTAATGGTTGGGGCTCTTTTATAATTGAAGATTATACCGATTCTCACGAATTTAGATTGTTTGGAGAAGATTATATGAGATTTCAACATTTACTAGTTCATAATTCATTCTTATATCTTAGTGGAACAATTCAAAGGGGATGGACACAAAAAGATGGAACGGAGAGTGATCCAAGAGTTAAGTTTTCTGACTTTTCTTTGTTGTCAGATGTCTTAAATAAAAAATGCAAAAAAATCACTTTTAAATTTAGAATGCATGAAATAAGAGAGGATAGAATAGAGCAATTAGCAATGTTATTGTCAGGGTTCTCAGGAGAAGGTGCTAAGCAGACTGTTGGTTTTAATTTGCTTTCTGAAAAAGATAAGATTGATATCGAAATGTTTTCAAGAACCTACAAATTAAAAGTAAACGCTGAGTTATTTAATTACTTGGACAAGGAAGGTTTTGAATATAAGCTAAATTAAAAAAAAGGTGTTTGCTTAGTGCAAACGCCTTTTTTTTTGCTGATTTGTGACTAAAACAAAAAGGGAACTCGTTTGTTTTTGTTGTTATTCTCGTTTACTTTGCTCACGACACATCTAAATCCGATGTAATCTGTGGACAGGTATTCTTCCATGTATCTTCGTTGGCTTGGGTCTAGCCAGTAGGCACGATCTTTCCAAGAGCCACCTTTGTATACTCTTGTAGAATTTGAAATCAAGGTTGTTCTCCTTTGATCATCATATTGAATTTCTATTTCCCCAGTTTTGTTATTTACTCGAGGCTTGTATATAATAGGTGAATTGTACATTCTAGCTCTTTCTTCACTATCGGCTTCGTTGTAATCAATAGTTGAAGTTAATTCTCCATCTGCATAATCTTTAGTATCCGCCTTAGTGTAATTCATGCTAAGATAAACATCGTTGTCATTGATGTTTTCTTTTAAAATCTGACCAGGTAAAACAGAAGGGGTTATTTTACCGTTGGGTAGTGTGTCATAGGTTATGTCTTTGTAGGTAGCGATGATCACATCACCGTTCTCGTCAAGTTTTGGCTTTCGGTAGCTTTTTCCTCTGTTGTAGTTTAAATCGTTTAAATTCGTGTCTACAATAGGTCTATATACATCCGAAACCCACTCAGCAACATTCCCAGACATATCATATAGGCCATAAGCATTGGGTGGAAAACTTCTGATTGGAGTTGTAATATCTCCATAGTCTGAATTCCAGCCTGAGATCCCGTTGTAGTTTCCTTTACTTTGTTTAAAGTTTGCGTGTTGCACGAAATATTTACTTTGTCTATCTATCGTAGATTCTCCTCTCCAAGCATACTTTTTTCTTCCTCTTATTGTATTGTAAAAACGATTTTCAATATCAGCTTTTGCAGCATACTCCCATTCAATTTCAGTAGGTAGTCTAAAGTCAAGGTGGGGGGATTGTTTGAAAATATGCAATTTGTTATTGTTCTCTTCAATGGTTTTGAAACTGATAGAATCATTCAAAAGTGTGTCGGGTTGAGTCACATAATTTGTGTAGATCGCCTTATTTCCTCCAAATAATAGTTTGGGGTTGGCTTCAAAAACTTCGATGTCAAAATGATTTTTGCCTTCAACTGTAACGTTATTGGTACTGTATAATGGTTTTAGAATTTTTTGTTTTACCAATTTTATTTCAGCAACTCTGTCTGTTCTCCATTTACAGTAATCATTGGCTTGTAACCAACTCACCCCTACTACAGGGTAGTTTTCATATCCTCGATGTCTTAGGTACGTTTTTGATAGGTTACCGTCGTAACCCATAGGACCTCTCCATACCGTAGAATCTGGTAGAGCGGCCGTATAGATGTGCTTGTATTTGGGATTGCTTTTTGGGAAAATTTTGGCTAGCCAATCTAAGTAAATCAAATATTCTTTGTTAGAAACTTCAGAATCATCCATATAAAAACCTTGGACGTGAACGTTTTTAGCTTTGTTGACAGTACCTCCCATTATATCTTGTTCGGTCTGTCCCATGACAAAAAGTCCTCCTTCGATTGATACCATACTTGGGGGTACTTCTTGTTTGCTTACAGATGAAAGTTTTGACAAACCACCATATCCAAGATTACTAAAATTATAACCAATGTTTTCCGAATATCTATCAGAGCCCTCATCTAGGTTGTTTTTTATACAGCCAGACATGACAAGGACAATACCACAAAATAATAGTGATTTATTTACTATTTTACTCATACAAATAGAAATCTATATTATGTTAATAACAATTGCAATATATTATATAATACTTGATTATACAATTTAATATAACAACAAATAAGATACATTTACAACGTCTAAATTTATATATTCGTACAATTAATTTAAGAATAAATGAAGTTACCATATTTGATTCTTTTTTTCATGGGTACCCTCCTTGGGTATTCTCAAAAAGACCTAACTTTTTTGGTTGATTGGAAACAGACCTACGAGCCAACCATCAACAATACCATTTGGGTTGGTGATAAAATATATCCTCAAGCGAATTCAATTCCTGTTTACTTAAACAAATGGGATAAAGAGGAAGTGGGAGTTATTGGTCAGGTTAAGTACTATGATATTGTAACTAAAGAGCTTGATAAAGAATTGTTAGGAGGAGTTGATTTTAATTATTTACCTAACAATTTTAATCCATTGTTGAAAGTTGTAACTGCTCGAGATGATGAATATTATACGGTTAGAGCTAACGTTATGTATAAGAATGGCGAAGGAAGAATAATTCAAGTACAGTCGTTCAAGGTTTCCTATGAATTGATTTTAGGACAATCTAATAATAAAAACGCAAAAATAGCATCGAACAGTGCCATGAATGCCGTTAGAAATTCGGTATTAAATTCTGGAACTTGGTATAAAATAGCCGTAGATAAATCAGGTGTTTTCAAAATAGATGCCGATTTTTTAAATTCGATAGGAATAGATACCTCTACTTTAGACCCAAGAAAAATTAGAATATTTGGTAATGGTGGAGCTATGTTGCCTGAGCAGTTAGGGGAGTTTAGAAGAGAAGGTTTAAGTGAAAATGCAATTTATGTGTTTGGAGAAGATGATGGTAAATTTAATGATAGTGACTATGTGTTGTTTTATGCTCAAGGTCCGATATCATGGAAAATAGAAAATAGATCATCGATTTATCATAGACAGAATATATATTCTGATTATGCTTATTATTTTATTAATATAGATATGGGTATTGATGGTAAAAGAATTTCAAGTGCTCCGGTTGTAAATAGTGAGAAAACCTTAAGCGTGACAAGTTTTACAGACTTCCAATTACACGAAAAAGATGTATTCAACTACATAAGAGCAGGTAGACAATGGTTTGGAGAAAACTTTACGATTGACAATCAGCAAGACTTTACCTTTAATTTTCCGAATATTTTGAAAACAGAACCTGTTATTGTTAAGGGGAATTTTAGTGCCTTGTCTAGGAGTATACCCACCAGCTATTCGGTATTATACAAAAACAATAAAATTTTAGAAAGGCCAATACAGCCTCATTCTTTTTCTGCGTTTAATGAAACAAAAGGATTGGGTACCTTGAGTCCATTAGATGATAGTCTGGTCCTAAGTGTTTATTGGGATAACAAAGGAGATCTTTCTGCGACAGCCCGCCTTGATTATTTGGAAGTAATTGCAGACAGAAGCCTAGTTGCAACAGGAAGCCAATTTAAGTTTTTAAACTTTTATTCTAACCAAACCGAACAAGTTTTAGAATACACCATATCCAATGCAACTGAGCTAGATTTTATTTGGAATATAACAGATATTACAAACCCATTGAGCGTTTATGACATTGATGATAGCGTTAACAGTTTTAAATTTAAGGAACTTACCGATGGAAATTTAAACACCTATCAGTTGATAAAGATTTCAGATGCTTATGCTCCTATCAAATTAAGTAGTGGAGCTAATGTAGAAAATCAAAACTTACATTCCTTAAAAGATATTCAGTATGTAATTCTCACACAAAAAAAATTTTTTGACGAAGCAAAAAGAATAAGAGATTATCACAGAGAAAACACAACAATATCTGAATCAAATTTGGAAAAAATAAAAGTAGAGGTTATTGATATCAATCAAGTATATAATGAATTTGGATCAGGGTCACCCGATATAACTGCCATAAGAGATTTTGCAAAATTCTTATATGACAACAGTAGTACAAGTGATACCAAGTTAAAATATTTATGTTTGTTTGGAGATGCATCATTTGATTTTAAAGGCATAACATACGACGAAACCCAAATAGTTCCTACTTATCAGTCATTGGTAAGTAATAATTTGATTCATTCATACAATACCGATGATTATTTTGCATATTTGGATCCGTCGGATGATAACTTAACCGAGGGAGATCTTAGCCTTGTTGGACAAATGGATATTGTGACTGGTAGAATTCCAGTGGGGACGTTGACAAAAGCAAATCAATATGTTACAAAGTTGTTGAACTATTATTCTTCAACGTCATGGGGAGCTTGGAAAACTAGAGTTTCACTTTTTGGTGATGATGGTCAAGAAGGATCTGATCAATCCTTAATCAAGTACTTAGAAGATTCAAGTATAATCCTTGCAAGGAACAATCCTGATTTGAATATAAATAAACTGTACACTGACGCTTTCAAAGAGGAAATCACCTCAGGAGGGGGGGCTTACCCTGGTGTGACTAAAAGGTTTAAAGATGCTTTTTCCAAAGGCTCTTTGGTGATTAATTATTTTGGACATGGTAATAATTATACTTTAGGCCAAGAAAATTTTTTAGATATTTCTGCCATCAGATCCTTAAGAAACCTTAATAATTTGCCTTTATTTATAACTGTTACTTGCGATTTTTCAAGATTTGACGATCCAACAATATTATCTGGAGGAGAAGAATTGATTGAAAGCGAACTAGGCGGCGCTATAGCTATGATTGCAACATCGAGAGAAATCACAATTTTTGCAGGGAATAGCATAAATAGGAATTTAGCAGATTATTTATATTCTTTTGACGGAAAAACAAGAACAGCTGCAGAAGCTCTAAGAGATGTAAAAAACAAAGTAAGAGTAAGAAATCAATTTTTTGTTTATTTTCTAGGAGATCCTGCTATGAAATTGTCTTTACCAAAAAGAGGGATAGACATTGATAAAATTGAAAAATATTCAATAGATCCAGTTTCACAGAATACTTTTCTAGAACAAGTGACAGAATTAAAAGCGTTATCTAAAATAAAAGTTACAGGCTCTGTTGCTGAAAATGGAAGTGTTTTGACTGATTTTGACGGAACGTTAAACATAACCTTGTTTGATAAAGAAATAGACAGAAAAACACTCTTGAATGAGGGAAGTGGTACTGTTTTAGAGTTTAAATCTTTGGAAAACAAGGTTTTTGTTGGAGAAGCATCTGTGACTAAAGGTAAGTTTTCTTTTGATTTTGTTTTGTCGAAAGACTTGAGTTTAACGCCCGAAAAAGCAAAGTTTAGTTTTTATGCAGCTTCTGATGATAAGGAAAGAATAGGAAGTGATTTCAATTATAAAGTTGGTGGAATAGACACAGAAGCTCCAGAAGACAAGACTCCACCTGTCATTGAATTGTTTTTAGATGATGAAACTTTCGTGAATGGTGGTAACACAACTTCAACACCAAAATTATTAGCCAAAATTTATGATGATAGTGGAGTGAATACTTCATTCAATTCAATTGGTCACGACATTACAGTTGTTATAGATGGGGATTATGCAAATCCTATCTCTGTAAATGAGTTTTATACTACAGAGAAAGATGATTTTACTACAGGATTGATAAGCTATGAAATAGAAGAATTATCAGTGGGTAATCATACCTTAACTTTAAAAGCTTGGGATACATACAATAATTCGTCAACACAGTCGTTAAGTTTTTACGTTCGAGAGGATAAGGGTTTTGAAATAAGTAAAGTTTTAAATTACCCAAATCCTTTTATCAACCACACAGAATTTTGGTTTAAAAATAATAGGCTAGGAGATCCAATAGAAATAACGGTTCAGATCTACACTGTGTCAGGAAAATTACTCAAAACGATACATCGATCAGATAGTAATTTAGATGAAATCTCAAGAGTTGTTACTTGGGATGGAAAAGATGATTATGGAAATAGGTTAGGAAAAGGAGTGTATATATACAAATTGACTGTTAAGGAAAATATTACAGGTCAATCAAATGAAAAAATAGAAAAATTAGTAATTTTGTAAAATAAAAAATATTGAATAGTTTATGAAAAGAATAAATCAGTTTGCCTTATTGTTTCTTGTTTTTGGCATAGAAGCTTATGCCCAAAACAATACAATCACCACAGTAGCTCCTTTTTTAAATATTGTACCCGATGCAAGAGCAGCAGGTATGGGAGATGTTGGTGTTGCCAGTAATGCCGATGGTAATGCGTTATTTCACAATGCTGCAAAAATGGTGTTTCACAAAAAAGAAGTGACTCTTGCAATAAACTATACACCATGGTTAAGAAACTTAACGGATGATATCTATGTTGGGAATATTAGTTACCAACAAAGAATAGATGAAAGAAGTGCTTTTGGAGGAGGGATAAAATATTTTAATTATGGCGAAGTACAAATCAATGACGGATTCAATTCTGGCTCGACAACAGCTTCACCCTATGAACTTGCCATAGACGGAGCCTATTCTCTTAAGCTAAATTCAAATTATTCGATGGCGGTTGCTTTGCGTTTTATTCGTTCGGATTTGACGATATCTGGAACCAACTTAAATGATAATCAGCCATCTAATGCTTTTGCTGTAGATGTTTCTGGTTTTTATAAATCAAACGAAATCCCTTTTGAAGAGTTTAATGGAGTGATTAGAGGTGGATTTAATATTAGTAATGTTGGACCAAAAGTAACTGTTTTATCAGGAGAGGGATTCTTACCAACGTCCTTAAAATTAGGAGGTGGATTTGACTTTATCTTTGATGATTATAACCAAATAGGAGTAAGCTTAGAGCTTGCTAAGTTGTTGGTTCCAACTGTAAACGGAGAAGACAAAAACTTTTTACAAGGAATGTTTGCCTCTTTTTCTGATGCCCCAGCTGGGTTTAGTGAAGAATTACAAGAAATAACGCTTGGTTTTGGAGCAGAATACCTTTATAATAATTCTTTTGCGTTTAGAGCAGGTTACTTTAAAGAGAACGAAAATAAAGGAAACCGTAACTTTTTAACAGTGGGTGCAGGTTTTAAAGCAAGTTCTTTTAATGTAGATCTTTCGTACTTATCTAGTAATTCTGTAGTAAACAATCCATTAGAAAGCACCCTTAGGTTTTCCTTATCTTTTGATGTAGGTGATATTTATGTTGATTGATAAAAAAATATATTTAAATCTGAGCCAGTGTTATTTGATGACACTGGTTTTTTATATCAGTAATGTATGTATAAAAATAGAGTTATAACGGGTACAGGAAGTTTTATACCACACAAAATTGTAAAGAACAGTAACTTTAAGGATCATGTTTTTTTAAATGAAGATGGAACTTTATATGAAAAAGACAATGAAAAAACCATTGAGAAGTTTCAAGCCATTACAGGAATAGAGGAAAGAAGATACGCAGATGATACGGTAAACACTTCAGACATGGCCTTTAATGCCTCTTTGAAAGCTATAGAATCAGCAAAAATCAACAAAGAAGATTTAGACTTAATTATTGTAGCTCATAATTTTGGAGAGATTAAAAAGGATAGTTATCAAGGAGATTTTTTACCAAGTATAGCGACAAGAGTAAAAAATAAATTGGAGATCCAAAACCCCAATTGTGTAGCTTATGATATTTTATTTGGTTGTCCTGGATGGGTACAAGGTTTGATACAAGCGAATCAGGCAATAAAAGCTGGAGATGTTCAAAAAGTTTTGGTTGTTGGTGCAGAGACACTTTCTAGAGTCGTGGACAATAATGATCGCGATAGTATGATTTTTTCAGATGGCGCAGGTGCTGTGGTTGTAGAGTCATTGGAAGAGGAGACAGAAAGAGGGATTTTGAGCACTGTCGCTCAAACTTATGCCCTTGAAGAATCGAAATTTCTATATTCGGGCCCTACTTTTAACAAAGAAAAAGATCAAGGTATTAATTATATGAAAATGCGGGGTCGTAAAATATATGAATTTGCATTGGTCAATGTCCCTTCTGCTATGAAGTCTGTCTTAGATAAAAGAGGTTTGGATATTGATGACATACACAAAATATTTTTACACCAAGCGAATGAAAAAATGGACGAAGGGATTGTAAAAAGATTGTATCGTTTGTTTAAAAAGCCTGTAAAAAAGAATGTAATGCCGATGTCTATTCAGAAACTGGGTAACAACTCAGTTGCTACAGTTCCTGTTTTATATGATATGGTTTTAAGCGATCAGTTAAAAAACCACATTGTAACGAAAGGCGATATTATCATTTTTGCCTCTGTAGGAGCTGGCATGAATATCAATGCAGTTACCTACCAATCATAACTTTTATACATCTACCTTTAGTCTTGGGTTTGCAGTAATACTCTGGTCTTCAATCAGTCCTAGTTTAAATTTTTGATATGCGGTAATGGCAATCATTGCAGCATTGTCTGTTGTGTATTCAAATTTGGGAATAAAGGTAGTCCATCCAAAATGTTTTTGTGCATGAGCTAGGCGCTTTCTTATTTCAGAATTTGCAGAAACCCCCCCTGCTATCGCAACTTGTGTAATTCCTGTTTCTTTTACTATAGTTTTTAGTTTATCCATTAAAATCTCTGCAATGGTATTCTGAACACTGGCACAAATATTCTCTATGTTTTCATTGATAAAATTTGGGTTTTCCTTTACTTGCTTTTGTAAAAAATATAAAATACCTGTTTTCAATCCGCTGAAGCTAAAATGATGGGCCTTTACTTTGGGTTTTGTAAACTTGTAAACAGGAAGACCTGTTTTAGCATATTTATCTATCAAAGGTCCTCCAGGATAAGGAAGTCCTAGGATTTTTGCTGTTTTGTCATAAGCTTCACCTACAGCGTCATCTATAGTTTCCCCTAAAATTTCCATGTTAAAAAAATCATTGACTTTAACAATTTGAGTGTGACCACCACTAATGGTAAGACACAAAAAAGGGAAATTAGGTTTTATGTCGTTAGCATCATCGATAAAATGTGCTAAAATATGAGCTTGCATGTGGTTGATGGCCAACAAAGGTATGTCTAGAGCCAATGCCATAGATTTTGCAAAAGAAGTACCTACAAGCAAAGAGCCCATCAACCCAGGGCCCTGAGTAAATGCTATGGCATGTAACTGTTCTTTGTTTATATTAGCCTCTCGTAAAGCTGTTTCTACAACAGGTAGGATATTTTGTTGGTGTGCTCTTGAAGCGAGCTCTGGGACAACCCCGCCATATTTAGCATGTATTTCTTGGTTGGCTACGACATTAGAAAGAATCTGTTCATTTTGTATTACAGATGCACTGGTGTCATCACAAGAAGATTCTATTGCTAAGATGTAGGTTTTATCAAGCATAATTACAGTTAAAATGACTAATTTAGTGGCACAAATTTAATGTTTATAAAAACAATAATAAAAATACTAGCTCGATTTTTACTTGCATTGGTAGCCTTGCTACTTTTGTTGGTTCTCTCCCTTCAATTTGGAAAGACTCAACTATTGATTGCCGAGAGGGTTTTTGAGATGTTGGAAGAAAATTATGATGTAGATTTTCAGGTAGAAGCTATTAAAATCAATCCATTTGGTTATTTTAAAATCAATAACCTTTTGGTTACAGACCATCATCAGGATACACTCATATATATTCAATCTGTAGAAGGTAAGCTAAACGATGTGTTTCTTATAAAGGATAAAGTGATCTCCTTTTCAGACCTAAAACTAAGTCACGCAGGAGTGGTTGATGTTGTTTATCCTGGTGAAAAATCAGGGAGCTTGAGCATCATGTCTAACAAATTATCACCAAAAGATAAAGCAAAAAATCCTTTTGAATTTAGATTCAAAAAAGTACACATAGCAGATTTAGGGTACTCACGTACAAAGAACGATCATCGTGTGGTAGATTTTAGTAGCATATTTGGTCACGTAGATCTACTAAATGTTTTAGGTCCCAATGTAGAGTTATATACTGATTCTTTGAGTTTTAGAGATGTTTATAATATTAAGTATAAAAAATTAGCTACCCATTTTCATTATTCTTTGTCGAATATGAGCTTTGAGAATACTCAGATTGTCACAGCAAATTCAAAGATCAACTTAGATGTAGTTTTTGACTATCAACCAGAAGCTTTCTCAGATTTTGTTAATAAAGTTAGCCTGAAAGGGATTATTAAAGAGAGTGAATTGTCACTAAATGATATTGATAAGATTTATCCCTTTTTTGATGGCTCTGAAAGCTTTACTATCCGTTCCGCTATTTCTGGAACCTTGAACGATTTAAGATTGACAAATACAAAGATAGCCTCGATTGAAGAGCCCTTTTTTATAGCGGGAGATTTCCAACTAAAAAATAGTATTAAAAAAAGATCAAATCTAAATGTTCTAATGACTGATGGAAGTTTTGATTTGTCCACCAATTACTTACAGAAAATATTACCTCGACCGTATAGCAGGTACATTAAAAAACAATATGTAGGAGTAGACCAAATAAAGTATAAGGGATCAATAGGAGTGAACAAAGATCACTTCAAAGCCAATGGAGAAGCCATTACAAACGTTGGTGTCGCTAATATTGACGGTTTTGTCAATCATCTGAATACCGATCATAAATATTTAGAGTTTTCAGTCCATGATGGGTTTCAGTATGGAATTCAACAAGTAAAGGACCTAAAAAACATCAATTATAAGGGAGGAATCAAAGGAAGAATAGGAAAAGATCATACTGATCTCAAAGCAAATCTGATTGTCAAATCGTTACAGTATAAACATATAAAATTGTCTAATTCTACTGTTGATTTTCATCTGAACAACAATTCCTTTTCTGCTGATCTTGAATCTAAAGATACTTTGTTGACGTTCACATCCAAGATAACAAAATCAAGGGTACAAAAAGCGGAAGAATACCGACTAAGTCTAGAAGTTACCAAAGCAAGAGTTAACGATTTATTTAAGCATAAAGATTTGTATCAAAAAAATATAAGTGGAATAGGGCAATTTACTTTCACAACAAATCCAAGTAAATATTCTTTAGAGGGATTCGTGTCAGATGTAAAGATAGAAACTTTGCAAGATAGCATTCGTTTGAGTGCTGTTGAATTATCGTTACTGTCTACTAATAATTCAAAGACAATTTCAATCGCTTCGGACGATTTGTTGGAGGTACAAGGAAGGGGCGATTTTAATTTTTCA
Organism: Wenyingzhuangia sp.; assembly: GCF_039768515.1. Classification (NCBI taxonomy): domain Bacteria; kingdom Pseudomonadati; phylum Bacteroidota; class Flavobacteriia; order Flavobacteriales; family Flavobacteriaceae; genus Wenyingzhuangia; species Wenyingzhuangia sp. The sequence continues at coordinate 60,873 of NZ_JBDNAI010000020.1, read as the reverse complement.
GATGTACAGGTACTTCTACAGAATGCGATTGATAAGTTTGTCCCTGGTTCAGCGTCCAGATCAAAAGTAGGTAATAAAGATTTGGCTTTTAAAATGGATGTCTATCCAAAGCTAATCAAAGTTTTTACCAATCAATTCTGGTTAAATGACAACATGACAATTACTGGAAAGTTAGACTCAAAAGGGGACAAGGGAGTTGTTTATGTAAAAGTACCATCTATACATTCGAAACAAATAAAAGCGGATAGTTTAGAAATTACTCTTGATAATTCTAATCAATGGATCAATTCAAATATTTCTCTTCAAAAATTAAAATTTAAACAACAAAATTATCAAGACTTGTCTTTGTTGGGAAAAAAGATCAATGATACCCTGTTTGTTCGTTCTTATTTTCAGAGTGATAAAATAAACAACAGAGCTATTTTTTATCTAACCAAACAAGAAGATATGTTGTCTTTGGGAGTTGAGAATGTTTATTTTAAATTTTTGAAATCTATTTGGGTTAATTTAAAAGGGAAGGAAAATAAAATTCACTATAACCTTAGCACTGGAGATATTCGTTTTAATGAAATAGCTTTTGAACATAAAGATCAAAGATTTGAGTTTGATGGAATTATGAGAAAAGATGATTCAAAAAATTTGAAACTAAATTTTAAGAAGATAAATTTATCGGAAATCTTAACAGGGATAGATAGTCTAAGTATTGATGGTGTTGCAAGCGGTGAGGTTTTTTTCAAAGAAAAAAACACTTTGTTAAAACCAAATGGTTCTATGGTTGTTGATGAGCTGAAGATAAATGGAGTGAATTATGGTCACTTGGAAACCAGTATTGAACCAAATGAAAAGAAGTTAGGTTACAATATCAACTTTAATATTAGTAGTAAAGATATCCAAAACATAGATGCGCAGGGTGAAATACTAGTAAATAAAAAGAGTTTTTTAAACTCTGAAATTAATTTAAATGTAGCATTAAACAATTTATACCTAGCTTCTTTAAGCCCTCTGGGAAGAAACGTTCTTTCTGCTATTCGGGGAACAGCAAGGGGTGCTTTCACGATCAATGGTAATTTAAATGATTTTTATAGTTATGGTGTTTTAGAATTAAACAATGCGGGATTGAAATTTCCATATTTAAATGTAGACTATAATTTTATTGGGAATACCAAAATAGAGTTACTCGGTAAAAAACTAGTTTTTAATGATGTTACATTAGAGGATGCTGTCTATGAAACGAATGGAATTTTAGATGGAGAAATAAACTACGATCAAAACAGCAATTGGAATCTTGATTTTAAAATTGATAGTAATAATCTCTTGGTTCTAAACACTACACAACAAGAACAGTCAAAGTATTATGGTACAGGGTTTATGAAGGGTGAAGCCACAATAAAGGGGCCTACAACTGATTTAAAAATTGATGTTTTTGGAACCACACTGCCAAACACAAAATTTGTCTTACCCCTAAGCGATGTAAAACAAGTAGAAAATAACAGATTCATCTATTTTAAAGAGCAAGAAACTGAGACTGTAACAGAAGAAGAAGAGGTTGTTACGGTTGGTGGCTTGTCTGTTAAATTAAATATTGACATAACAAAAGATGCGCTTGGTGAAGTAGTGATAGACCAAACCTCAGGAAGTTCTTTGCAAGGAAGAACAAGTGGAAGTTTGATTATCGATATTGATAGGCTCTATAATGTAAAAATGTATGGAGACTTGGTTGTAGATGAAGGTCTATATAACTTCAAATATGGTGGTTTTGTAAACAAACCTTTTGTGGTGAAAAAGGGAGGGACAGTTTCATGGGATGGAGATCCGTATAAAGCAGAGCTAGATATAGAAGCCATACATTCTGTGATTGCAAATCCTAAAGTGCTTTTAGAAAATTTAACAGTAAATAGAAAAATAGATGTTGATTTGATCACCAAAGTAACAGGAGAATTGTTTGATTCTAAACAAGATTTCTTCATTACCATACCAAACGCTAGTTCAACAGTTTCTTCAGAGTTAGATTTTAAGTTAAACATAGATGAAAACTCTAAAATGAGACAATTCTTTTCGTTGTTGGTTACTAAGAATTTTTATGATGAAGACAATATCAACAACACGAGTTCTGTCATTACAAATACCACATCAGAAATTTTATCGAGTGCTTTTACACAGATATTTAACAAAAAAGATGATAAATTTCAAATTGATTTGGCATACACTTCCGGACAGGCTTCAAGTGTTGAAGATGTTGTGATTGATGATCAAATTGATATTGGATTGGCTACAGAGATTAACGATAGAATTTTGATTGATGGTAAATTAGGAGTCCCTCTTGGTGTAAGAGCACAAACTGCCGTTGTAGGTGAGGTTAAGGTTGAGTTTTTGATGAACAAAGATGGTTCTTTGCGCTCAACTGTTTTTAATAGGCTAAATGATATTCAATACACTGACGATGATCAAGGATATACACAAGGTATTGGTTTAAATTATCGTATTGATTTTAACAACATATCAGAAATGCTGAAGAAAATTGGATTCAAAAAACGAAATCAGGACAAAGCTATAAAAGAAGAAGAGTTTGAAATGCTGGAAAAGTGATCGATCAGGATCTCCCAAAATCACAGTAAAATAGTTAATTTTATACCCTAAAAAAATATTAAAAAAATATGAATAAATATACTTTGGTAGTATTGGCTGCTGGAATGGGAAGTCGTTACGGAGGATTAAAACAGATGGATCCAATGTCAGATGAAGGAGATACTATTATTGATTTTTCAATATATGACGCTATACAAGCGGGATTTAAAAAGGTGGTTTTTATTGTACGAGAAGATTTTATAGCTGACTTTAGAGCTATTTTTGATGATAAATTATCAGGGAAAATAGAAGTTGAATATGTATGCCAAAGTATAAGTGATATTCCATTAGGTTATGCCATAAACGAAAATAGAACAAAACCCTGGGGTACAGGACACGCTTTATTAATGACTAAAGGAGTTGTTAAAGACAATTTCGTCGTTATCAATGGAGACGATTTTTATGGGAAACAAGCTTATAAAGACATTGTAAAAGAATTGTCTAGATTAGATAAGAATTCGTTTGACATGTGCATGGTGGGGTACAATATAGATAAAACAATTTCTGACAATGGTTATGTCAGTAGAGGAGAATGTTTTCTTGATGCTGATCATAATTTGATTGATGTTATTGAAAGAACTAGTATAGAAAAATTGGACAACAAAATTGTAAGGAAAGATGACCAAGGGGAGTTTGTTCCGATGAAAAAAGGCACAGTTGTTTCTATGAATTTTTGGGGTTTCACTCCAAGGTTTCTTGAGGTTTTAGAGGAGGATTTTAAATCTTTTATGGAGGAACGATCAGAAGAACTAAAGAGTGAGTTTTTTATTCCTACTGTGGTTAGTAATGTGATCAACGCAAAAAGAGGAGTAGCAAAGGTGTTAACCACAGTTGCTCAATGGTATGGAGTCACTTATGCAGAAGACAAATCGGTTGTGACAGCAGCGATTAAAGAATTTAAGGAAAAAAAAGTGTATCCAAAAAAATTATGGTCTTAGTAGCAGAGCTCCTAGATTCAAATATTTCTAAGATTAGAAATTACCAATTAGGTCGATATCGTTTTCGTACTTCTGCATAGGTAGGCATTTCAATACCTGATTAATTATTACTTTTACAGAGAATAAACCAACACTTATGATAGAAAAAGTAAATAAGATAGCCGTGATGACTTCCGGAGGAGATTCTCCAGGAATGAATGCTGCGGTAAGAGCTGTTGTAAGAGCCTGTGTGTTCAATGGTATTGAGTGTATGGGAGTATTACAAGGTTATCAAGGGTTGATTGATAACGAATTGGTTCCTTTAGACTCTAGAAGTGTAAGTAATACGATCAATAGAGGAGGAACTTTTTTGCAAACAGCACGTTCTTTAGAGTTTATGACACCGGAGGGAAGAGCAAAAGCATATGAAAATTTCAAGAAAAATGCACTAGATGCGTTGATTGTTATTGGAGGAGATGGTTCTTTTACAGGTGGAATGATTTTTAATAGTGAATATAAAGTTCCTGTCATTGGAATCCCTGGGACCATTGATAATGATATCTACGGGACTCAGTTTACATTAGGATATGATACGGCACTAAATACTGTTGTAGAGGCTATAGATAAAATTAGAGATACTGCATCTTCTCATAACAGATTGTTTTTTGTTGAGGTAATGGGACGTGATGCAGGGTTTATTGCTTTGAATGCTGGTATTGGAGCTGGAGCTGAGGAGATTTTGATTCCTGAAGAGAATTTAGGGATTGAAAGGTTAGTTGAGTCTTTAGAAAAGAGTAAAAAATCTGGAAAAGGATCTAGTATTGTTGTAGTTGCAGAGGGAGATAAGACTGGAAAAGGAGTTTTTGAACTCAAAAGTTATGTAGAAGAAAATATGCCTGAATACGATGTGCGTGTCTCCGTTTTGGGGCATATGCAAAGAGGAGGTGCTCCTTCTTGTTTTGATAGAGTATTGGCTGGTAGATTAGGAGTGAAAGCGGTTGACTTACTACTATCAGGGCAGTCAAATTTAATGGTAGGAATCAATAATAATGAAATTACTTCTATCAATTTAGAAAAGGCAGTGAAATTACACCATGATATCAATATGAACTTGCTAAGAGTCGCAGATATCTTGAGTGTTTAAAATAAACAATAAACAAATTAAAATTAGTTAGATTATTATGGTAAAAATTGGAATTAACGGATTTGGAAGAATTGGAAGATTTGCTTTCAGATCTGCAGTAGCTAGAGAAAATGTTCAAGTTGTGGGGATTAATGACTTGTTAGATGTTGAGTATTTAGCATATATGTTAAAGTATGATTCTGTTCACGGTGAATTTAAAGGAACTGTTGAAGTGGTTGATGGTGCTTTGGTTGTTAACGGAAATACAATCAGAATTACAGCTGAGCGTAATCCAGCAGACCTAAAGTGGGATGAAGTTGGTGCTGATTATGTGATTGAATCTACTGGATTCTTCTTAACAAAAGAAAAAGCACAAGGTCACATTGAGGCTGGAGCTAAAAAAGTAGTTTTATCTGCACCTTCTCCAGATGCACCAATGTTTGTGATGGGAGTTAACAATAACGAATTAAAAGCTGATGAGACCATCTTCTCTAACGCTTCTTGTACAACAAACTGTTTGTCTCCAATAGCAAAAGTATTGAATGACAATTGGGGTATTTCTGAAGGGTTGATGACTACTGTTCATGCTGCGACAGCAACTCAAAAGACTGTAGATGGACCTTCTATGAAAGACTGGAGAGGTGGACGTTCTGCAATCCATAACATTATTCCTTCTTCTACAGGAGCTGCAAAAGCTGTTGGAAAAGTAATTCCAGCATTAAATGGAAAATTAACAGGTATGGCTTTTCGTGTTCCTACAATGGATGTCTCAGTTGTTGATTTAACTGTAAAACTTGATAAACCTGCAACTTACGAAGAGATATGTGCTGCAATGAAGTCAGCTTCTGAAGGAGCAATGGCTGGAGTTTTAGGATACACTGAAGATGCAGTAGTTTCTCAAGATTTTATCGGAGATACTCGTACTTCTGTTTTCGATGCTAAAGCAGGGATAGCCTTGAACGATAACTTTGTTAAAGTTGTGGCTTGGTATGACAACGAGATTGGATACTCAACAAAAATTGTTGATTTAATTGAATATTCAGCTTCATTATAAGCAATAAAAATTCAAAGTAAAAAACCTCGTTTCTTCATCGTTTCGAGGTTTTTTTGTTTGTCTTCGAGTTAGTTAAGATTTTAGTTTTCAGTAAATAAGTTTTTTATATAAGCAGTCATATGGAAATAGCAATAATTGCTCATGATGGAAAAAAAGCTGATATGGTTCAGTTTTTAATGGAGCACAAAGAATTGTTGAAAGCAAAAAATATAAGTTTGATTTCAACAGGGACAACAGGCTCTAAAGTAGAAGCAGCCAACTTAAAGGTCACTAAATATTTGTCAGGACCCTTGGGTGGTGATGCTCAAATTGCAGCAAGGGTAGCTGAAGGAAGAACAGGTATGGTCATTTTTTTTAGAGACCCCTTAGAAAAGCATCCTCACGAACCAGATATATTCATGTTGATGCGTTTGTGTGATGTTTACAATGTTCCGTTAGCTACAAATCCTGCTACAGCTGGTTTGTTGATAAAATCTATATAGAAAAAACCTTCCGTGGTAACACTGAAGGTTTTTTTTAAAATTAAAATTTATGAAATCCTACTTCTTCCGAATGTAGAACCGCTCTTGAGGCCTGGATTTATCTGATAAACTTTTTACTAACCATTCCTTTTGAGGTCCGAATTTTAGCGATATATAGACCTGTCGCTAGGTGAGATAGGTTTATGCTGTTACCTGTACATGAAGCAAGTCTTTGTCCGTTGATGTTCAATATATCAATACGTTTTTATAAATGGGCAATTGCTGAGATCTCTACTGTTGCGTGCTTGGGTAGTTTTGAGACTGCTGCACACTCTCTAGCTGGAGCAGTGTCCTCATCAAAGTATGTACCATATGCTTTATTGACCATTACAAAATCATCCATGTTTGTCAATAAAATACTAGTCTTCACTACGTTTTTAAAAGTAGTACCAGCTTCTCGTAATATGGCCTCTATATTTTTCATGACCCTTACGGTTTCTGTTTGGATATCCTTGTTTTCTAAGCGTCCAGTTTCGGGATGGATAGCAATTTGACCAGAAACATATAATACACCGTCTATGGCAATTCCTTGGTTGTAAGGGCCAAGAGGAGCTGGTGCTTTTGTTGTATGAATAATTTTTTTCATCAGGATATAGCTTGTTGTTTTGCGAATTGTTTATCGTATAAGTTTTTGTACACTCCACCTTTTGTACTGAGTAATTCTTTATGTGTTCCTATTTCTACAATACGCCCTTGTTCTAATACTATAATTCTGTCTGCATTTTTTATGGTAGCCAGTCGATGGGCAATCACAATACTTGTTCTACCTTGTGTTATTTTATTAATTGCAAATTGAATCATTTTTTCTGAGTGAGAATCAATAGAAGAAGTGGCTTCATCTAAAATTAAAATTTTTGGATTAGAAACATAAGCTCTTAAGAAAGCAATCAATTGTCTTTGACCAGAGGATAGCATAACGCCTCGTTCTTTTACATTGTAATCAAAGCCACCAGGTAAACTTTCTATAAAATCATCGATCCCAATTTGTTTTGCTGCTCTTTTGATTTCTTCAAGCGTGATTTCATCTTTTTGCAAACTAATGTTGTTCTTGATGCTATCTGAGAATAAAAAGACATCTTGTAGTACGATAGCTATTTCTTTTCTTAAGAAGTTCAGGTCATATTCTTTTATAGATGTACCGTCGATGGTAATTGTTCCACTGTCAACATCATAAAAACGGTTGATTAGATTGATAATGGTAGATTTACCGGCTCCAGTAGCACCAACAATAGCAATGGTTTCTCCTTGTTTTACCTCAAAGGTAATTCCATTTAAAACTTGCTCTTCTTTTAGATAGCTAAAGACAACATCTTTAAAACAAATATCTCCCATAAGATCTTTAGGTCTAAAGGTTCCGTGGCTATCAATATGGCTTTTTGTGTCCATGATTTCAAACACTCGGTCACCGGCAACCATTCCCATTTGTAATGTTGTAAATTTATCTGCGATTTGTCTTAAGGGTCTAAACAGCATTTCTGTCATCATGATAAATCCAATAATTTCTCCAGCTGTGACTTCATGGGTTAGGGCCAATTCTTTACCCCCAAACCAAACAATTAGTCCTATGGCAATGGAGGATAAAACTTCTGCAATTGGATAAAAGATAGAAAAATACCAGACCGTTTTTATATGAGCTGTTCTGTGTTTTTTGTTGATCTCTTGAAATTTTTTATATTCAATATTTTCTCTGTTGAAAAGTTGTACAATTTTCATCCCTGTAACCCTTTCCTGGACAAACCCATTGAGATTTGCGACCTGAATTCGTACTTCTTGAAAAGCTGTCTTTATAGCTCTCTGAAAAATCTTGGTTGCGTAAATTAGAATAGGTAGAACAACAAAGGCAATTAAGGCTAATTTCCAATTGATGATTAACATAAAAATGGCAATAATGAACATCTTTAGAATATCATTTACAATCATAAAAAGACCTTGGCTAAAAAACTGGGCTATGGTTTCCACATCTGATACGACACGGGTGACCATTTTACCTACAGAGGAATTGTTGAAGTAGGCCATGTTAAACTTTAAAATATGTTTGAAAAGTTTGATTCGGATGTCCTTGATAACACTTTGACCTAAGAGATTGGCTAAATAAATAAAACACAGTTGAAGGATAACTTCAGCAATTAGAGCTATCAAAATGAGGATAGCAAAGTTTAAAAATCCCTCCTCAGTCTTTGTATAAACATAGTTGTCTATTCCATTGATCATTAGGTAGGGTCTAAGCGTAGAAATTATAGCTAAGGATATAGAAAAGACACTTGTTGAAACAAACAGAGCCTTATAATCCATCGCATAGCTCATGATTCGACTAAAGATATTGAGGTCGAGAATTTTGTTCTTTTTAGAATTAGGCATTTTTGATGTTTTCTGGGTATGTTATTTCAGTTAAAAAAAGGCCATGGGCTGGAGCGGACATACCAGCACTAGATCTTTGTCCACTCTTGATGATGTCGATCATGTCTTCAGGAGGTATTTTACCCTGTCCAATAGCGTATAAAGTGCCTACTATCGCTCTAACCATATTTCGTAAAAATCGATTTGCAGAGATGTGAAAGACCAATTGACTACCCTGAACCATAAATTCTGCTTTGCTAATATCACAATTGTAAGTTTTTACATCAGTTTTGGATTTAGAAAAGCATTTAAAATTGGTGAATTCCAATAAATATGTAGCTGCATGGTTCATGGCGTCGATATTTAAAGTTTGGTTTATTTGCCATTCCGTTTCTGTTGTAAAAGGACTTTTACCTTGTAATATTTTATACTGATAGCTTCTCTTTATGGCATCAAATCGAGTATGTGCAGTATCTTTAACTTTGAAAATGTTTTTGAATACAATATCATCTGGCAACAAGGCATTTACTTTATAGCAATACACATCCGTATCAAGTTTTGATTTGGTGTCAAAATGGATAAACATCTGAGCTGCATGTACACCAGCATCTGTTCTTCCAGCTGCAACTACCTCTATTTGAGTTCTTAATATAGTGGATAAACAATTTTGTACCACTTCTTGCACGCTGATAGCATTGGGTTGTATTTGCCATCCATGATAATTTTTTCCTAAGTATGAAAGTTCTGCAAAGTACCTCAAAGCCTTTTTTTTAGAGGATAAAGATATTGAATTATGAGGTTACAATCAACAGAATCTACTGTGATTGTTAAACCCAAATAATGGTGAGGGTCAATTTTTATGGGTTTATTGATTAATGTTTGATTTAAGAACATTAGTTTTGAAGAGCATAACTTAATGCTATTATAACTCGAAATAACCTTTGTATTAAAATGTTTTAAAATGAAACTAAAGATTGTTAATCATTTCTTTTTCTTGTTTGTTTTTTTATTGTTTTCATGTACTTCATCTTCTGATCAAGAGATAGTAAAGAAAGATGAAATTGTAGAGGAAGAAGAGACGCCAGTGGAAGAAAACAATCCTCCTGAGGAACAAGTCCCAAATGAAGAAGAAAATTCTACTGAAAAAGAGGATAACATCAAATGGGAAAACTGGTACTTATCTGTCCCCATAAATTCAGGAGCGGGCAAAGCTACTTCTATTAGATACGAAGAAATTGTCAAGGAAAATCTTTCAGCAGAGGCCTCAAAATACTTCTTTAGAAATTCAGACGGTAGTTATACCCTATGGACTCAATTTACGGGGTACACTACTTCAGGGTTTTCCGCATTGGGGGGAAAGTATTGCAGGACCGAACTGAGAGAATTTTGGAAAGGAGTACAAGACACTAAAGACAACTGGTCTATGAAATCTGGGGTTCATGTTTTAGAGTCCACCATACAAGTTGATTTTGTTGAGGGTAATGGTAGAACAATTGTTGCGCAAATACATGGAAAAGAGTCAGAAGGTATTAGTGGCAATCCGGCAACAGTAAAAATAAGATGGAATAGTGGCATGATCCAAATAGATTATTACACAAAGCCTGAACATAGTGATCCGTGGACCAGTGCTTATGATGAAAAGCTTGATTTTGGAAGGGTTGACCATGAAATCTTTACCTTTAAGATAAAGATAGAAAAGGGTAAGTTATATTGTGGTTTGGTGTGTGAAGCCAAAGGAATCAATAAAGCGTATACTGAAATATATGATTATGTAGGTAATGGATATGTTCATGAAAACTATTTCAAGACAGGTAACTATTTTGGTTGGCATGATGATTTTGAAAAGTCTGCTCAAGTTGTTTTACATAAAGTAATTACAGAACACAAGCAATAGAAAAACATATTTAAAACCCTATAAAAAATGAAAATATTGTTGCTTTCAGATACACATAGCCACCTAGATGATGCTGTTTTAAGGCATGTAAAATGGGCTGATGAGGTGTGGCATGCTGGTGACATAGGTAAGATAGAAGTAGCTGATGCCATAAAGAAAATTAAGCCGTTACGAGCAGTGTATGGTAATATTGATAGCAGTGATGTAAGATCGGAGTTTCCGTTAGACCATAGATTTAGCATAGCAGGATTAGAGGTTTTGATGACTCATATTGGGGGATATCCAGGAAGATATAACAAAAGAATTAAAGAAGTAATTATAAAAAACCCACCAAAATTATTCATCAGTGGGCATTCGCATATTCTAAAAGTTCAATATGATCATAAGTTAGCTCTTCTGCATATGAATCCAGGAGCAGCTGGGATTTATGGATTTCATACGGTCAGAACGATGTTACGTTTTGAGATTCATAATGGCGAAATAGCTCATTTAGAGATCATAGAATTGGGAAAGAAATCTTAATTTTTTGGATATATTTTTGTAAACAAATCCTGATATAATTCTAGAATAACTTTACGTTTGACTTTCATAGTTGGAGTCAAGTGACCCCCGGCCAATGTCCATTCGTTAGGAGTGAGTTCAAATTTTTTGATTTGTTCCCAGTTTCCAAATTTTTGATTGTGAAAAGTAATTTCTTTGCGAATTCTATCTTTAACAAAACGGTTTTCTGCTAGTTTGTTGTTGGTATCCACCCCCGTGATGTTTTTAATTTCACACCATTTTCTAGTGTGCTCGAAATTGAGTTGTATGAGTGCAGCGGGCATTTTTTGAGATTCCCCAATGACCATTATTTGTTCAATAAATTTAGATTGTTTTAATTCGTTTTCTATGAGTGTGGGTGCTATGTATTTTCCTCCAGAAGTTTTAAAAATTTCTTTTTTACGGTCCGTAATTTTTAGAAAACCATCTTGGTCCAATTCACCAATATCACCTGTATGGAAGAAATCGTTAACAATTACTTCATCTGTTTTTTCAGGATCTTTATAGTAGCCCATCATGATATTGGGTCCCTTAGCTAAAATTTCCCCATCTTCAGCAATTTTAACCATCACGTTTGGTAGAGGTTTACCCACTGTACCAATTTTGAAAGCGTTGTTTTTCATATCGTTTACAGAAATAACAGGAGAGGTTTCGGTTAGCCCATAGCCCTCTAGGATCGTCATGCCTGCAGCAGAAAAAACCCTCACCAATCTCTCTTGTAGGGGAGCGCTACCAGAAACCAAATTACTGATGTTTCCTCCGAGAGCTTCTTTCCATTTGCTAAAAATAAGTTTTCTAGCTATTTTTAGTTTAAATTCATACCAAAAGCCATTTGCGCCATAAGGCTCAAATCTTAAGCCTAGATTAACGGCCCAGAAAAATAAAGCTTTCTTTACGCCTTTTAGCTGTTCTCCTTTTGCAATTATTTTGTCGTAAACTTTTTCATATAATCTCGGAACTCCAGACATGATGTCTGGCTGTATTACTTTAAGATTGTCACTAACTTTTTCGACAGATTCAGCAAAATAAATCTCAATACATTCATGCATGTACAGATATAGTATAATTCTTTCAAAAACATGGCATATCGGCAGGAAACTCAGAGCTTTAGATTTTCCTCTTTCAAGAGGAACTCGGGGAGCACTTGTAATGGTGTTTGAAACTAAGTTTTCATGACTTAGCATAACTCCTTTGGGGTTTCCGGTAGTTCCTGAAGTGTAAATAATTGTGGCCAGATCAGCGGGGACGATGCTTTTTTTTATATCTTCTAACATCTCATCTTTGTTAGATTTTTTTCCAGCCTCAAAAATTTCTATCCAGTTTTTCTCACCCTCAATTTTGTCGAAAGTATAGATATCTTTTAAAAAAGTTTTGTCTTTTACCGCTTTTACTTTTTTTAAAATCTCAGTATCTGAAACAAAGCAGTAAGTGGCACCAGAATGATTTAGAATCGCTTCGTATTCTTTTTCAGAGATTGTTGGGTATAAGGGCACATTTTGTGCACCAACTTGTAATATTGCCATGTCCAGAATATTCCATTCAGTTCTATTCGTGGAGGATATTACCGCAATTTTTTCATTTTTTTGTATCCCTAGTTCCAGCAGACCTTTAGAGGTAAAGTTGTATTGGTCAATAAATTCTTGTGTCGAAATAGAAACCCATTCCCCATTTTGTTTTGTGGTAAAAGCTTTTTTTAAGGGGTGGTTTTTAAGTTGATGTAATGGGAAATCAAATATCCTAGTTATAGATTGCATTGTTAGTGTTTTTTATAGGAATTGAAGATATAAAAATAATTATGAAATCCCAATAGTTAGCGAACCTCTCTTATTGGACTGACGATCTTTACCTCACTAAAAGAGATCAACCCTCTTATGACTCCAGATATTTCTTCTTTTAATGCATGTATGAGCTGAAGTTTTAGTTCTGATTTGTGGTAGATAAGACTCACTTCTCTTGCAGGATAAGGTTTCTGAAATTCTCGTATTAGTTTTTTGTCTTCATCCTCTAAGTCTAGCGTATGCAAATAAGGTAGCAATGTCATACCCATACCTTCTTTAGTCAATTTGATCAAAGTGTTGAAGCTACCACTCTGAAGAACAAATTTCTTTTTCAAATCTTGTTTTAATGAACTACAGATGTTAAGAGCACTTTCTTTGAAACAATGACCATCTTCAAGTAACAATAAATCTTCTATGTTTAAGTTTTCAGGGATGAGATGTTCGTCATGATATAGTCTGTGATTTTTATGAACTAGTCCAATAAAGGGCTCATAATAAAGAGGAGATTCTATGATGGTTTCATCTTTAAGGGGCGTTGCAGCTATTGCAGCATCTAAATTTCCATCTTTAAGTTTTTGAATGATTTCGGAGGTGGTCAATTCGTGTATAATTAACTCTACTTCTGGGTATTTGTTGTTAAAGTTTTTAAGAAATAAAGGCAGTAAACTAGGCATGATTGTGGGTATGATTCCGATTTTAAATTTGCCACCAACGTATCCCTTTTGTTGATCTACGATATCTGCAATTCTATTACTTTCGTTTACTATTGTTTTTGCTTGTTCAACTATTTTTTTACCAACACCAGTGAGTTCAATAGGCTTTTTATTTCGATTGAAAATTTGAATATCCAAAGACTCCTCTAATTTGTGTATCTGCATACTGAGTGTTGGTTGTGTCACATAACAATGCTCAGATGCAGTGGTGAAATTTTTATATTTAGCAACAGCTAATACATACCTCAATTGTGTAATGGTCATCTTTAAATTTTTTAGCATCAATAATTCTTATAAAGATATTAAAATTATCAATTGTACTTATAGTTTTTATCTGTTTGCAGATTAAAAAAACAAAACAAGGTTTTGGAGGCATAAGATTAGTGTATTTTTATTAATTTAGAATCTCATTTACAGAAGCAAACAAGAAACGATCTTGTACCCATCAAGGAGTTATTCATAATTAATTAGAGGATAGAAATGAAGGTAGTGTTAATTTTAATAAGTATTGTATTCATAACTTTTATTGCTATTCAAATTTATGCTTTGAAAACTCAAAGTTCTATAGAAACATACTCATATGAAGTCCATCAAAAGTATAAAACATTTGAAATTCGGACTTATGAAGAAACTTTGTTTACCTCTGTTAAACTTTCAACTAGTGGATACAAAGACTCCTCTAGTAAAGGATTTTCCATTTTGGCGGGATATATTTTTGGAGGAAATGAAAGAAACGAAAAAATTTCGATGACTTCTCCTGTCGCAATGACTTTAACAGATTCTATGACAATGATGTTTATGGTGCCAAAGGAGTTTTCAAAAGAAACGCTACCCAAACCCAATCAGTCAAGTATAACGTTTAAAAAAGAACCTAAAAAAATTGTTGCTGCATTGCATTTTAGTGGTTGGGCCAATGACAAAAAAATAGAAGATGCGAAGCAAAAATTAAAATCAGCTTTGGATCAAGAAGGCATTGCTTATTCAAATCGTTTTTGTTTTTTAGGATATAACGCCCCCTATGAAGTTTTTAATCGAAGAAATGAAATTATCGTTGAGTTAAAGTAAGGTATTTCGAATAAATACCTGACCAAAAATATACTCGCAATGGCTTGTCTATTTATTTCAGCAGTAGTGTTTTATTTTAAACTCGAAGTCAATTGTCTAATTAAAAAATAATGAAGATCTATATTTTCGCGTTACTAATATTTATTTTTATGGATTCAAATATAATATTTAAGTTCACTCAAACATCAAATACAGAAGACTGGGTAGTTGTTGATGATGTTGTAATGGGAGGTAAATCTAAAGGTTTTTTTAAAATTAGTGGTGAGGGATATGGCCTTTTTGAAGGTTCAATATCCTTAGATAATAATGGTGGTTTTTCCTCAGTGAGATATCAATTTAAAAGAAAATCAATTGGAAATTTCACCAAATTCATCTTAAAAGTAAAAGGTGATGGAAAAAAATATCAATTCAGAATAAAATCTCGTATTGGAGATTCACATTCCTATATATCTACTTTTGAAACCCATGGAGAATGGCAAGAAATAATAATTCCTCTTAAGGATATGTATCCTATGTTTAGGGGAAGAAAACTTGACAAACCAAATTTTTCAAATGACTTTATTGAACAGATTGTATTTTTAATTGGCAATAAGAGTGAGGAAAACTTTGAACTTATGTTAGATGAAATAAGATTGATTTAAATGAAAAGCATAAAAAAAGGCATCTAAATGATGCCTTTTTTTATGCTTTTCAAAGTATTTTAAGCTCTGTTGATCACCTTTTTTGAAGCTGTGACAATAGCTGCAGCATTTAAGTTGTATTTTTCCATCAATTGTGCAGGGGTACCAGATTCTCCAAAAGTATCTTTTGTTCCTACAAATTCTTGTGGTACGGGTTTGTTTGTGGCTAGTGCTCTGGCTACGCTTTCACCAAGTCCCCCAATAATATTGTGTTCTTCTGCGGTAACTACACAACCAGTCTTGCTTACAGACTTTATAATTAATTCTTCGTCTAGAGGTTTGATTGTGTGTATGTTGATTACTTCTGCAGTTATTCCTTGTTTTTCTAATTCTTCTGCAGCTTGAAGTGCTTCCCATACAAGATGTCCAGTAGCAACGATGGTAACATCATTTCCTTCGGTCATTTGAATTCCTTTACCTATAACAAATTTGTTATCATGATCATTGTCTGAGAATTTAGGCATGAAAATAGGAACTACGGGTCTACCAAAACGTAAATAAACAGGACCTTCATGTTCTGCAATTGCTATGGTAGCAGCTTCTGTTTGGTTGTAGTCACAAGTATTGATTACGGTCATCCCTGGAATCATTTTCATCAACCCCAAATCTTCTAATATTTGATGAGTTGCTCCATCTTCACCTAAGGTTAGACCTGCATGTGACGCACAAATTTTTACATTTTTGTCAGAATAGGCAATAGACTGTCTTATTTGATCATATACACGACCTGTTGAGAAAGCGGCAAAAGTTCCTGTAAAAGGAATTTTTCCACCGATAGTTAAACCTGCTGCAATTCCCATCATGTTAGCTTCTGCGATACCAATCTGGAAAAATCTTTCTGGATTCTCTTTAATAAATTCATTCATTTTTAATGAACCAATTAAATCAGCACATAGTGCCACTACATTTGGATTAGTTCTTCCTAAGTGAGCCAAACCAGCACCAAAACCAGAACGAGTATCTTTTTTCTCGGAGTATGTATATTTTTTCATTTTACAGTTCTAACATTGTTTGTCGGCAAAAGTAATAATTTTATGCGGTTAGAGGAATAATATTAAAAGTTTTTAAGTTCATTGTATAATTTCTCTGCAGGTAGTCCAACAACATTAGCATAACTTCCCTCAATCTTAGTAACTCCTATCAAGCCAATCCACTCTTGTATCCCGTAACCTCCGGCTTTGTCGTACGGCTTATAGTTTTCTATGTAATAGTTTATTTCTTCTGAGGTTAGTTGTTTAAAATACACTATCGTTTTGTCTGTGAATATTTTCTTTTTTTTAGTGGTAGCCAAACAAACTGATGTGATTACTTGATGGCTACTGCCAGATAATTCTGATAACATTTGATAAGCTTCAACATGATCTTTTGGCTTCTCCAAGGCTTTGTTTTTTGACCACACTATGGTGTCTGCTGTAATTAATAACTCTTGGGCTGTTAATTGTATGGCTTTGCATTTGAGATCAGCTAAGAACTCTGTAATTTCTTCTTCTTTGTATTTTTCAGGATAAACTTCCGGTGTGTCAATGGTTCTACTTTCAAAGGAGATGTTTAATTCTTTCAAAAATTGCTTTCTTCTGGGTGATTTTGACCCTAAGATCACATGATGTTTTCGTAAAATATTTTCTAGCATAGTTTATGATATTTTTATTAAGGCAATACTTAGAATTCCAAACACAACAATCAGCTTCAGTATCTTGCTAATTTTTGAAAAATGCTGCCTTTCAAAACATTTATGTAAACGGTTAAAAATGTAGCATAAAGGCAGTATTAAAGTGATGAAAATATAACATTTTAAGAGGGTGTTTACAGATAAATACATAATCACTATTAACACTGTTGTTGTTAGCAAAAGAATTCCCTGTATGATGTGTACAGTAGTTCTTGTCCCCATTGTTATTGGTGTAGTTTTTAAGTTTGCTTTCTTGTCTCCCTTGATGTCTTCAATGTCTTTGATCATTTCTCTGGCCCAATTGATTAAAAATGCTAAAAGTGAATAAATTAGGAGTGTTAGATTTTGGTCAGAGGAACTAGGAATGATTAGTAAAAAGAATAATAATGAAATGCTTGTGAATGAAGCAATCACTAAATTGCCAAGCATTGGAGTACCTTTTAGTGTACTGCTGTAAATATGAAGTAAGGCAATGACAAAAATACCATAGGCAGTAAAAGTGTAATTTTGAAGTAAGTAACTACCATAGATAGTCAATATCAATCCTATTGAATTCAATAAATAGTAAGTTTGGTGTGCTTTTTTGAAACTAATTATCTTTGGTATAAGAACCTTTTGTGGTTTGTTTGTTTTGTCTGGTATGATATCAAAAATATCATTGATGATGTTCCCGCTGGCAGCAAAACAAAAAGTACACACAATATAAATCAACACAGGAAACGTAAACTGATCTTTGGAGAATATACTCAAAACCATGAAGATTTGACTCAAAAAGATCAATACAAGGTTTTTCCATCTCATCAATTTAAGTAAGGAAAACATCTAGTAAGATTTTTTAATACGATCTAATGAAATTTTATGATCTCGATCTTTAATGGTTTGTCGTTTGTCATATAGTTTTTTTCCTCTACATAGCGCTATTTCTAATTTAGCTAATCCTTTATCATTAATAAACATTCTTAAAGGTACGATGGTCAGACCACCTGTTTGTACCTCCTTATTTAGTTTTTTTAACTCTTTTTTATTGAGCAATAATTTTCGAGCACTTTTAGGTTTGTGATTGTATGCGTTTCCATATAAATATTCTTCGATAAACATATTGATGGAGAATAATTCTCCTTGTTCGTTAAACTCACAAAAACTATCTGTTATTCTTGCTTTACTGAGTCGAATTGATTTTATTTCGGTTCCAGTTAACACCATTCCAGCTACATACTTGTCTAGAATTTCATACTCAAATCGAGCTCTTTTATTTTGAATGTTTATTTTCTTCTGCATGAGTATTTAATTATAATTCGTTGATCCTATAGCGAATGTTAATTCCAAAACTAAGGAGGTCGAGTGAAGTTTTGGTAATAATGTTTAATTGTGGACTCCAATCTAGACCCAAAGTGATGGGAGTTTCTTTAAAAAGATATTCAATACCGGTTTCTCCATTTAATCCTAATACAAAAGGACTACCTATGAATGTATTGACACCCACACCAAAATAATATTGAAAGTTAGATTGAATAGCATCTAGAGATTTTACTTTGAAGTCATAAATTAAGTTGGCTCCAATTCCATTTCCAAAAGTAATGTAACCATGTAACCGGGTTAGGTCTTCAAAGTTTACAATACCATCAATAGCAACACTATTGTTTCCAAAATCTCCAAACCTTATTCCTATCTCTTGGGCGAATGAATTACGCCAGGGAAAGAAAAGAAATAAGAAAATTAATTTTTTCATGATATTTTTTTACAAAAATACAAGATTACTTTTAGATTGTCATACAACAGCTAAAGTCTTTGCATAGGGTTCTGTTTCTCCAACAGTATTTAACCTGACTTATGCTAGTATAGCATTACTTGTCAGGGTATAAGTGAACGAAATAAAAAATAAACTAACAAAATCTTTAGTGTACAGTTGGGTTTCTTTTGTAGTTTTGTCCCTTCAATTTTTTAATATGATTTCTGTAGATAATTTAGCAGTTGAGTTTAGTGGGCATACCCTTTTTAGTGAAGTGTCTTTTGTGATTAATGAAAATGACAAAATTGCGTTGATGGGTAAAAATGGGGCAGGTAAGTCAACAATGATGAAGATTATTGCTGGGATGCAAACCCCAACAAGAGGTGGAGTTCGTTGTCCTAAAGATACCGTGATTGCTTATTTGCCACAGCACTTGTTAATGGAAGATGATTGTACAGTAGTTGAAGAGGCTTCTAAAGCCTTTGATGAGGTGTTTTCAATGAAGTCGGAAATGGATAGTTTGAACAAGCAGCTAGAGACCAGAACCGACTATGAATCTGATGAATACATGAGCATTATTGAACGTGTGTCAGACTTAGGTGAAAAATATTATGCTCTGGATGAGGTAAATTATGAGGCAGAAGTTGAGGTTGCTTTAAAAGGTTTAGGGTTTAAACAACAAGATTTCAATAGGCCGACTTCAGAGTTTAGCGGAGGGTGGAGGATGCGAATAGAATTGGCTAAGATTCTCTTAAAGAAACCAGACTTAATTTTGCTTGATGAACCTACCAACCATGTTGATATTGAATCTGTAATTTGGTTGGAAAATTTCTTATTAAACAAAGCAAAAGCGGTTATTGTGATCTCTCATGATAAAGCTTTTGTAGACAATATAACGAATAGAACTTTAGAAGTCTCTATGGGTAAAGTATATGATTATAAAGCAAATTATTCTCATTATTTAGAGTTAAGAAAAGAGCGTAGAGCCAATCAACAGAAAGCTTACGATGAACAGCAAAAAATGATAGCAGACAACAAGCTGTACATTGAACGTTTTAAAGGGACATATTCGAAAGCATCTTCTGTAGCCTCGAGAAAAAGAATGTTAGAGAAATTAGAAATAATAGAGGTTGACGAAGTAGATACCTCGTCTCTTAGATTGCGTTTTCCCCCATCTCCTCGTTCAGGGGATTATCCAGTTAAAGTAGAAAACATGACAAAATCTTATGGAGATCACATTGTGTTTAAAGAAGCTGATATGGCTATTGCTAGAGGTGAAAAAGTAAGTTTTGTAGGACAGAATGGACAAGGAAAATCTACTATGATTAAAGCGATTATGGGACAGATTGATTTTGAGGGATCTTGTGGGTTAGGACACAATGCAAAAGTAGGATACTTTGCTCAAAATGAGGCATCTTTGTTAGATAATGAATTAACTATTTTTGAGACCGTAGATAATGTAGCAGTAGGTGATATTCGTACACAAATTAAAAATATATTAGGAGCCTTCATGTTTAAAGGAGATGATATAGAGAAAAAAGTAGGGGTTTTGTCAGGAGGAGAAAAAACAAGATTGGCAATGGTAAAATTATTGCTAGAACCTGTGAATGTTCTAATTCTTGATGAACCAACAAATCACTTAGATTTACGTTCCAAAGATGTAATTAAAGAAGCGTTACAAAATTTTGATGGTACGATGATACTCGTTTCTCACGATAGAGATTTTTTGAAAGGACTTTCTGAAAAAGTATTTGAATTTAAAGATAGAAGAGTTATTGAGCATTTTGAAACTATTGATGCCTTTTTGGAGCGTAACCAAGTAGAAAATCTAAAAGAAATCAATTCTTAGGATAAACTTTCATCAAAGACAAAAAATAACCATTCTATGAATGGTTTTAAATTTTGTCATGTTGTTTCGTTTTCATTCCTTATTTTAGCTACTATGAAAAAAACAAAATCATTTTTTAAATTCAACGAAAAAAAAACTTCTATTTTTTTGGTTTTTGTTTTTGGGACTTTTGTTTTTTGGTTTCTTAATAAATTATCTAATGAGTACAGTCAGATCGTTTATTACCCCGTTCACTACACTGCTTTGTCAAATGAGTTTTTTTTTCAAGAGGATCCTCCTGAAGAGATTGGTTTTAGGATTGCTGCTGATGGTTTTTATTTTCTAGGTGTAGCATTTTTTAAACCTGATATTGCTGTTTCTGTTCAACGCTTGAAAAGGAAAAGTAAATATGAGTACTATTTGGTTAATGATGAATTAAAAAAGCAAGTAAGAAACTCGATAAAGAAGAATATTGAAGTTGTTGATGTCATTTCAGATACCTTATTTGTAAAGTTAGGAAAAAGGGGGAATAAGAAAATTCCTGTAATTCACGACGTAAAGATTGATTATCATCTAGGTTATAATTCTTTTTCAGGAATCAAATTGATGCCAGATTCTATAGAAATAACAGGCCCTGAAATGCAAATTTCAAAAATAGACCGAATAAAATTAAAACTTTTCCAAGATTCAAATGTGCAACAGTCTGTTAATGAAAATATAGCGATTGTTAAGCCGAATCTTCCAAAAATTGTTTACTCCAATGAAAAAGTTAATTTAAAAATTGAGGTAGAAAAGATAACAGAAAAGACACTAACACTTCCCCTTCATGTTATAAATAGTCCAGAAGGAGAGGAAGTTGTCGTTTATCCTAAAAATGTTCAAGTGACTTGTTTGGTTAGGCTTTCCCAATTTAATGAAATAAAACCTTCTGATTTTTATGTGGTTTGTGATTACAGCAAAAGAACCCAAAAGCATATCAAAACTCAAATTAAGGAAATGCCTTCGATGGTTTCTAAAGTTAAGTTAAACGTAGGTAAAGTTGAATATTTAATTCTAAAATAATGGTTGTGGGGTTAACAGGTGGGATAGGAGCAGGAAAAACAACTGTTTTGGATCTGTTTAGAAACATCGGAGTGCCTGTTTATCAAGCTGATGTTGAAGCTAAAAAAATAATGATGAGCTCGGAGGCAGTTAAGAAGGATATCATTCGTCTTCTAGGAGAGGATGCTTATGAAAATAATCTCCCAAATAGAGCGTATATAGCTGAAAAAGTGTTTGCTGATAAGGCGCTTCTTCAGAAATTAAATGAGATTGTTCATCCCATTGTTCATTTGCATTTGAAAGCGTTTATCCTCAAGCAAGATTCTCCGTATGTAGTTTACGAAAATGCTATATTATTTGAAAACAAAAGAGAGGAGTTCTGTGATAAAGTAATTGTAGTTGTCGCAGATTTGGAAGATAGAATTACAAGAGTTGTCAATAGAGATCAAGTGAATAGGGAAGATGTGATGAGGAGAATAAATAATCAGTGGAGTCAAGAAAAAAAAGTGAAAAGAGCAGATTATGTAATTAAAAACAATAATCGGAAGGATTTGAAGACTGAGGTCTTGACATTGCATCAAAATTTATTGGAGAGTTGTGATGTTTAGATTTCTCATAAAAATTAACCTCAGCCTCTTATATTTGTTTACAAGAAAAATTAGATAATGAAATATATTTTTTTTACACTTTTTGTATTTTTTTCCAGCGGTTTGTTTTCTCAAACTGGAGGCGAAACTTTATTTGCATTTTTAAACACACCTACTTCAGCAAAGCAAATAGCATTAGGAGGTGTGACACTAACTTCTAGAGATGATGTGTCACAAACCCTTTGGAATCCTTCTTCAGTAAATCCTAAAATGGATAATGATGTTTCTTTGAATTATGTAAATTATATTTCAGGAATCAATGTAGGTTCTTTTTCATATGCAAAAGCTATTGATCCAAAATATGGAGTTGCATTTTTAGGAATTCAATATTTCAATTATGGAGATTTTGAAAGAACAGAGGCAACTGGACCCACTGTTTTGGGAAGTTTTACTGCTCGAGATGTTTCCTTTAATTTCGGCTATGGTTATCATTTTGAGTCGGTTTCTATAGGAGCCTCAATAAAATATGTTTCTTCTATTATTGATACCTATACATCGACGGCATTATTATACGATATTGGGATTACTTACATCGATCCTTTGAAACCGTTTTTGATGTCTTTAGTCCTAAGAAATTCTGGAAGCCAACTGACAAGTTATATCAATCATGAAGAGTTGATTCGAAATAATGTTATTTTATCGGTTGAGTATAGATTAGAGCATGTGCCCATCAAAATATATGGGGCCATTGATGAATTGAATAATTGGGAAATTAGCACTTCAAACCCATCTAGGTCAGTGACAGATTTGGACAACACGGTAAAAGAAGAGTCTATCAATGACTTTCAGAATGCTTTAAGACATCTATCTCTTGGAGCAGAGTTATGGCCCAAGAGACTTATAAGTGTTAGATTAGGGTACAATCATCGTAAATCTCAAGAATATCAACTTAATGAAATTAGAACAAAAGCAGGTCTATCTTATGGTTTCGGGTTCAATACAAAGCATTTGAGATTTGATTACGCTTTTGCTAAGTTTCAAGAAGGAGCAAAATACAGCACATTTGGATTAACAGTACACTTATAATTTATGAAATTAAAAATCACCATTGCAATTGATGGCTTCTCGTCAACAGGAAAAAGTACCGTCGCAAAACAACTAGCAAAGCATTTAGGTTATATATATGTTGACACAGGTGCAATGTACAGGGCAGTAGCCTTGTTTGCTTTACAGCAGAATTTTTTGGTAAATGGCGAAATAAATAATCATGATTTAATTGAACATTTAGACGATGTTATCATTGATTTTAAGTACAATCCACAATTAGGCTTTTCGGAGGTATATTTAAATAGAGTTAACGTTGAGCATAAGATTAGAGGAATGGAAGTTTCTTCTTATGTAAGTAAGGTTGCCTCTATCTCAGAGGTGAGAAAAAAATTAGTTGCCTTACAACAAGAATTAGGGAAATCCAAAGGAGTCGTCATGGATGGTAGAGATATAGGGACTGTCGTTTTTCCTAATGCTGAATTAAAGTTGTTTATGACTGCAGATGCAGAAATAAGAGCCAAGAGAAGGTTTGATGAACTGAAATCTAAAGAGACCATTCAAGTTACTTATGAAGAAGTTTATAGGAATGTTGTAGAGCGAGACAGATTAGATAGAACAAGAGCCGATTCCCCACTTGTGAAGGCAAATGATGCTATAGAGATAGACAATTCAAATTTGTCTAGAGAGGATCAGTTTGAAAAGATTTTAAACTTGGTTAAAAAAATAGTTTAAGGGATGTTTAAATATTTATGAGTTTGTAAAGAAATTTTCCACTTAGGGTTCTTCATCACATATTCAACGATCATGGGAGTAATCATTTCTTTTTTGCTCCATTCAGGTTGTAAATATAAACCGCAATGGTCAGAAACTTTTGCGGCTTCTTGTTCCGCAAATTCAAAATCATTTTTATTATGAATAATCATTTTTAGTTCATGAGCTTCATGATAAATTTGATCTAAGGGCAATTTTGTTTTTTTTGGTGATAGGCAAATCCAGTTCCATTGTCCACTCAGTTCGTAGGCGCCTGATGTTTCAATATGGGTCTGTAGTCCTTCTTTTTGCAGTGAAGCGGTAAGATATTGCATGTTCCACATCAAAGGTTCACCTCCCGTGATGACAATAGTTTTTGCGTATTGTTTGGCGTTGTTTACGATCTCGTCAGATAGTGTAGGGGGGTGTAGTTTAGCATCCCAACTTTCTTTGACATCACACCAATGACATCCCACATCACAACCTCCTACTCTAATAAAATAAGCAGATGTTCCTGTGTGAGCTCCTTCTCCTTGTATGGTGTAGAATTCTTCCATCAAAGGAAGCATGATCCCTTTATTTACAAGTTCTTTAGTTTTGATGTCCATTGGTTTTGTTTTGGTGCGCAAAGATACAAGAAAATAAAGAATATAAATTTATTAGTTTATTAAAGGTTATATATTCATTAAAATTATCTATTTATGTAACTTAGTATCTTTAAAAGTAATAAACACATGAAAAAAATATTAGTAATTTTTACCATATCTATTATGATGGTTTCGTGTCAATCAAAGGACACAACCATTGCAATAGATAAAGTTGGTCCCATCACAAATAAGACCTCTATAAAAGATTTAAAAAACATATTTAAAAATGACTCTATAGTTTCTAGATTAACAGAAGGCGATTTTGGCAATATAAATGAATATGTTTCAGCCAATGATACTTATTTGGTTTATGAGAAAGGTGGAGCATTGTTGTTGTCTATTTCTCCTATAAATCCATTAGATAGCATTTCAAAAATAAAAAGCATCACAGTTTTTAGTGGTGCCTACAAGACAAAAGGTTCTGTTGGCATTACCTCTACGTTTAATGATTTAAATGTAAACCATAATATTGATAAGATAGAAGCTACTTTTTCATCTGTTACTGTTTTTGTAAAAGATATTAATGCAACGTTTACGATAAACAAAGAAGAAGTAGGGATTAAACCTTTTACTTTGGGTGATGTTGACAAAGTCCAAATTCCTGAGGGTTCTAAATTTACCTCATTTACGGTATGGCTCAACGACAAATAGAGTTCTATCAAATCATACATAAAAAAGGGCATCTTAAAATTAAGATGCCCTTTTTTATGTATGATCTATTTTATATTTGTTAAGATCTGTTTTCTCCAGCCAACAAAGTGTTTTTTAGAAGCATCGCTATGGTCATTGGTCCAACACCTCCAGGAACAGGAGTAATGAAGGAGGCCTTTTCTGCAACAGATTCAAAATGCACGTCTCCAGCCAAACGGAAACCATTCTTTTTGGATGGGTCATCCAGGCGAGTGATTCCAACATCAATGATCGTAACCCCTTGGCTAACCATATCACCAGTCAAAAATTCAGCAACCCCAAGGGCAACAACAATAATATCTGCTTTTAAGGTCAATTCTTTTAAGTTGTTTGTTCTCGAGTGTGCAACGACTACGGTAGCATCACCTGCGGCTCTTTTTTGAGACATCAAAATACTCATAGGTCTTCCGACAATATGAGAACGGCCAATGACAACAACATTTTTGCCGGAAGTAGGAACTTTATAGCGTTCTAATAATTCCATAACTCCGTAAGGTGTTGCAGGCAAAAAAGTAGGAAGTTCTAAAGCCATCCTACCAACATTAGTTGGGTGAAAACCATCTACGTCTTTAGTAGGGTCTACAGCTAATAAAACTTTGTGCTCGTTTATGTGTTTAGGTAAAGGCAATTGAACAATATAGCCATCAATAGCATCATTTTGATTGAGTTCGTTTATCTTAGCTAGAAGTTCAGTTTCGCTTGTTTCTTTAGGTAGTTCTATCAAAGTAGAATCAAACCCAACCAATTGGCAAGCTTTTACTTTGGCACCAACATAAGTTTTGCTTGCCCCGTCATTTCCGACAATTACAGCTGCAAGATGAGGTGTTTTTTTTCCTTGAGCTTTTATTTCTTTTACTCTTTCTGCGATTTCAGCTTTGATGTCTGAAGCAGTTTTTTTACCATCTAATATTGTCATCTGATTTTGTATTGATTTTTTTTTTTAAGTGGTGTAAGTGTAATTTTGTTGTAATTGGTTTTGATGTATTACATTCTAGGCATTCCACCTTTCATTCCCTGCATCATTTGCATCATCTTTTTTCCACCACCACCTTGCATCATCTTCATCATCTTACTCATTTGAAAGAATTGTTTGAGTAGTTGGTTGACTTCTGTAATATTAGTTCCTGATCCTTTTGCAATTCTTTTTTTTCTAGAGGCATTAATTGTTTTGGGTTCGGCTCGTTCTGAAGGTGTCATGGATTTTATGATTGCCTCAATACCCTTAAAAGCATCATCGTCAATATCAACATCTTTCATGGCTTTACCAGCACCAGGTATCATTCCAACCAGATCTTTCATGTTTCCCATTTTTTTTATTTGTTGTATCTGACTCAAGAAGTCGTCAAAGCCAAACTGGTCTTTCGCAATTTTCTTTTGTAGTTTTCTTGCCTCTTCTTCATTGTATTGTTCCTGAGCACGTTCTACTAAAGAAACGACATCACCCATACCTAAAATACGGTCTGCCATACGTTCTGGATAGAAAATATCAATAGCTTCCATCTTCTCTCCGGTACCAATAAATTTAATAGGCTTGTTGACTACAGATTTAATAGTCAAAGCAGCTCCACCTCTAGTGTCACCATCTAATTTTGTTAAAATAACTCCGTCAAAATTTAACAAGTCGTTAAAAGCTTTGGCAGTGTTTACAGCATCCTGCCCTGTCATAGCATCCACCACAAACAATGTCTCTTGTGGGGTTACGGCATTATGTATATTTGAGATCTCAGTCATCAAGGCCTCATCGATAGCCAAACGACCAGCGGTATCTATGATTACTGTGTTTTTACCGTTTGCCTTTGCATGAGCAATAGCATTTTGTGCAATGGCTACAGGGTTTTTATTGTCAATTTCTGCATATACTTCTACGCCAATTTGTTCTCCTACAACTTGTAACTGATTGATGGCTGCAGGTCGATAGACATCTGCACCCACTAGAAGGACTTCTTTTTTCTTTTTGTTTTTTAAAAAGTTTGCCAGTTTTCCGGAAAAAGTTGTTTTACCAGAACCTTGTAGACCGGCCATTAGAATTACCGCTGGAGCTCCTTTTAAATTTATGTCAACTGTTTCACCTCCCATCAACTCCGCCAATTCATCCTTTACGAGTTTAATCATTAACTGACTAGGATTCAGTGTTGTAAGTACGTTTTGGCCAATAGCTTTTTCTTTGACTCTTACAGTGAAATCTTTAGCAATCTTAAAGTTTACATCCGCATCTAGTAATGCTCTACGAACTTCTTTCAGTGTTTCTGCTACGTTTATTTCAGTTATTTTTCCATGTCCTTTTAGAACATGTAGGGCTTTGTCTAATTTATCGGATAAATTATTGAACATATACTTACTATTTGCTTTAATGAAATTGAGTCGCAAATATACAAGATTATCAGAACATTAAAAGGGTTTATCCAAAACAAAAAAAAACCTCCAAGCTCAGCTTGGAGGAAGTAATAATCTATAAAAAATATGAAAATTAATAAATGATAAAAAATCAAATACAATTTACACTAACCTTACCTCTAAGGTAGTCATTTTTTATTTAACAAATAGTTTATATTTCTTTATTTTTGAATATTATTAAATTTTAGAGATAAAGAATTGACACAATATCTTTTTCTGTATCTTTTTTTTAACTTATCCGTAAAGAAATGACCAAGATGACCATCACAAACATTACAGGTAATTTCTGTTCTGTTCATTTCATATCTATTGTCTTCATGAAAATGTACATTATTGCTAATGTGGTCTTTAAAAGAGGGCCAACCCGTACCAGAATCAAATTTACTTTCGGAGGTAAATAGTGGTGTATTACAGCCAGCACAATGGTAAATTCCTTCTTCGTAAAATTTGTTGTACTCTCCAGAAAAGGCATATTCTGTCCCTTTTTTTCTGAGTATTTCGTATTGTAATGGAGTCAATGCTATTTTCCATTCAGCATCTGTTTTTGTGATTTTTGTCTGCCCATTCATGTCGTTGATAAAAAGAGACAAAAAGGAGAAAAGAATAAGTAGAAATTTGATATTCATAATTGTTGTAAATTTCATAATGGTGTTGTGTGAAAAAACAGGAAAAGTATTGTTTTCGCTATGATGAGCTCTCTTGAGCGTAAAAGTTATGTTTTAAAATTTTAGTTGTAATAAAATAATATAACATCAGTAAATCCTTAGTTATTTATTGTTGAGTTTATACCAGATTTGATAGGGATTGATTTGTTAATAATCTTCAACCAAACATATAAGCAATAACAATCAGAACAAGTGTATAGTCTAATAAAAGAAAAGATTTTTAAAAAGTATTTTTTCTTTCTTCTATACTTCAAATTACTGTTGCAGATAGGACAGTTTTTCTTCTCCATTGTTTAAATCATTAGATTCATCAAATTTAATTTTTTTTTTGCGTGTCTCCAAATAAGACTTTTCTATTTCCCTGTGTTGCTTTTTTTAGAGATATAAAATATGCCTGTTCTAAAGCGTTCGTTTTGTTACAGAATCATCTAACAGAAAAGTAAAAAAAGTACAAATTTTAAGGAACTGATTTTAGGGAGATATATTATTGGTTTATTTGGTTATATATGTATAAATATTTATTATTTTTGTTGCTCATTCTAAACCTAAAACACCTAGAATATGAAACGTGATCAAGTCGTTTTTGATTTAATTCAAGATGAAAAAGAAAGACAATTAAAAGGAATAGAGCTAATTGCTTCTGAAAACTTTGTAAGTGAGCAAGTTATGCAAGCTCAAGGTTCTGTTTTAACCAATAAATATGCTGAAGGATATCCTGGAAAGAGATATTATGGAGGATGCGAGGTTGTGGATGTTGTTGAGCAACTAGCCATTGATAGAGCGAAAGAACTTTATGGAGCAGCTTATGTAAATGTACAACCACATTCAGGATCTCAAGCAAATGCTGCTGTGTTTTTTGCAGTATTAAAGCCAGGGGATACTATTTTAGGTTTTGATTTATCTCATGGTGGGCATTTGACTCACGGTTCTCCTGTAAATTTTTCAGGAAAAATTTACAGAGGAGTTCATTACGGTGTGGATAAAGAAACTGAAGTTTTAAATTATGAAAACATCTTAGAAATAGCAAAAGCGGAAAAGCCAAATATGATTGTGGCAGGTGCTTCTTCTTATTCTAGAGATATAGATTTTGCCAAATTCAGAGAAATTGCAAATGAGGTAGGCGCATACTTATTGGCTGATATTTCTCATCCTTCTGGAATGATTGCAAAAGGTATTTTGAATGATCCCATGCCACATTGTGATTTTGTAACGACAACTACTCATAAAACTTTAAGAGGTCCAAGAGGAGGAATGATTATGATGGGTCAAGATTTTGAGAATAGAGACGGACTTACTCTAAAGAACGGTTCGTTGAAGAAAATGTCTACCATTCTCAATAGTGCTGTATTTCCAGGAATGCAAGGTGGTCCTTTAGAGCATGTGATTGCTGCTAAGGCTATAGCTTTTGGAGAAGCTTTGACAGACGAGTATTTACAATACCAAGTTCAAGTAAAAAAGAATGCAGCTAGATTGGCAAAAGAATTAGTAAGCAAAGATTACAAAATTATTTCTGGTGGAACAGATAATCATTGTATGCTTATAGATTTAAGAAATAAAAACTTGTCTGGAAAAGATGCAGAGCAAGCATTGGTAAAAGCGGATATTACGGTAAATAAGAACATGGTTCCTTATGATACTCGTTCTCCATTCGTAACTTCTGGAATACGTTTAGGTGCTTCTGCGATTACTACCCGTGGTTTAAAAGAAGAGGATATGGCAACCATTGCTAATTTTATTGATGAAGTTATAAATAACTTTGAGAATCAAGAGCTATTGGAAGCTGTTGCTGCGAAAGTTAACGGATTTATGCAAGACAGACCTTTGTTCCAGTGGTAATCTTGTGAAAGTAATAAGATTAAAAAAAGTCGCTAATAGCGGCTTTTTTTATTTTGGTGAGAGCTTCTCAATCCTTTTTTGGTGGTATAGTTTTTCAGGCTCTTTGCTGTAGTCACACTCCTGAAAAATCCCACAAGAAGTATTTGTTCTCACCAAAGATTTAGTGTTTTGTAATTTGGATAAGGCTTCTATGTCTTTGCTTAAGTATTTCACGATATTTATATATTAAATTAGTAAACAAATCTAACTGGGATAAAGATAAATAAAACGAATCATCTCTAAACTGCCTTATAGCAGTTTGGATCATTTAATTAGAATGATAATAAACTTGTTTTTTTATTTGTAAATCAGGTTATTTAATACATTTGTTAAAGATACAATTATACATGCTGGCAGATTTACAACTACATTACGGACATATTTTTGAAAAAAAATTAATAGAGGAAATCAACAGGGTTGCGACTTTAAAAAAAGTATCCTCAGGAACTACTCTAATGGATATAGGTCAATATATCAAATCTATGCCCTTGTTGATTGAGGGTGCCATTAAAATTCTGAGAGAGGACGATGACGGTGATGAGTTACTATTATATTTTTTAGAAAAAGGAGATACTTGTGCAATGACCATGACTTGCTGTGTAGGAAATCACAAAAGTGAAATCAGAGCAGTAACAGAACTAGATACCATTCTGGTTATGATCCCCATCGAAAAAATGGAAGAATGGACAGGTAAATACAAAAGTTGGAGACAATTTGTGTTTGATAGTTATCATAATAGGTTGATGGAACTATTGGAAACGGTAGATAATATTGCCTTCAAAAAAATGGATGAAAGATTGTTAAAGTATTTGCAAGATAAAGTTGCAGTTACGGGAAGCTCTCAAATTAAAAACACACATCAAGAAATAGCTTATGAGTTACACACTTCAAGAGTTGTTATAAGCAGGTTGTTGAAAAAGTTGGAGCAGAAAGGAATTATAGAATTACGAAGAAACTCCTTAAATGTTTTATAAAAAAACACTCTGAAGAAATTTAGAGTGCTTTTTGAATACATATATTACATCAAATCAATGTGTCGATCTTGGTACCCTAATAAATAGAGAACCCCATCTAGACCAAGACTTGAAATAGAACTTTCAGCACTTTCTTTTACTTTTGGTTTTGCATGAAAAGCAATACCTAAACCGGCTAGATTTAGCATGGCCAAATCATTAGCACCATCACCAACTGCTATGGTTTGATTGATATGGATACCTTCTTTTTTGGCGATTGCTTTTAAGTATTCTGCCTTTTTATTTCCATCTACGATGTCTCCCAAGTAGCCACCTGTTAAGGCTCCATTCTTTATTTCTAATTGGTTGGCATGAACATAATCAATTCCTAATTCTTTTTGTAGATATTCGGCAAAGTAAGTGAAGCCTCCCGATAAAATAGCAGTTTTAAAACCATAGTATTTCAGCGCTTTAAACAAACGGTGGGCACCTTTCGTAATTGGTAGATTCACTGCAACTTCTCGAAGAACTTCTTCACTTAGTCCTTCTAACATGGCCATACGTTTTTTAAAGCTAGTATTGAAATCTATTTCACCACGCATTGCCGATTCTGTGATTGCAGAAACTTGTTCACCTACTCCCGCCAACTCTGCAAGTTTATCTATAACTTCAGCTTGAATCAGAGTGGAGTCCATATCAAAACAAACCAAGCGTCTATTTCTTCGGTAGATATTGTCTTCTTGAAAGGACAAGTCTACGTTTAAATCTTTTGAAATCTTCATAAACTTAGAAGTCATCTCTTCTTTATTTCTCAATTCCCCTCTAACAGAAAGTTGAATACAGGATCTTGGTTGCTCTTTGTTTTCAAGTTTGTCTACTAGAGAAGTTCGCCCAGTTAAACGTTTGATTGCATCAATATTTAGATTTTCTTCAGCCATTACTTGCGTTACGGAAGAAACTTGTGATGCTGCTAGGGTTTCACCGAGAATCGTTACAATGTATCGAGATTTACCTTGTGAGGTTACCCATTTTTCATAGTCCTCTACTGAGATGGGAATAAATTTAACTTTGATATCTAATTCATAGGCTTTGAACAATAAATCTTTTAAAACAGATCCAGAGTCTTTGCCAGTTGGAACTTCGAATAACATACCTAAAGATAAGGTGTCGTGAATGTCAGCCTGTCCAATATCTAAAATATTAGCATTGTATTGCGCTAAGACAGAAGTTAAACCTGAGGTTACTCCGGGTTTATCGTGGCCTGAAACCTTTAGTAATATGATTTCTTTTTGTGACTTTTCCATTTGGAAGTTTATAAGTATGCGTTAGAAAGTGTAAAAATGCCCAATATTGATGATATAAACAAAGTAATCGATTAGATTTTTTTAGTGTAACTTTTGTTACTGTAAATAGTTGGGGATCTTGTTAGTTTTGACAACAATTAATTCTACTAATATGAAACAATATTTTCCAATCCTAAGTTGGTTGCCTAATTATAAGAAAACCTTTCTTTATGGAGATGTTATGGCTGGTATTACGGTAGGAATCTTACTTATACCGCAGGGTATGGCCTATGCTATGATTGCAGGGTTGCCTCCAGTTTTTGGATTGTATGCGGCATTAATGCCACAAGTTATATATACGATTTTGGGAACTTCAAGACAATTATCTGTTGGTCCAGTAGCTATGGATTCTTTATTGGTAGCTGCAAGTTTAGGAGCTTTGGGAATTACGGGTATTGACAATTACATTGCAATGGCTATTTTTCTTTCTTTGTTTATGGGAGTGTTTCAATTACTTCTTGGCCTTTTTCGTTTGGGTTTTTTAGTTAATTTTTTGTCGAAACCTGTAATTAGTGGATTCACTTCTGCTGCAGCTATTGTTATTGGGTTAAGTCAGTTGAAACACTTTTTAGGAATTTCAATCCAAGGAAGTTCGAAGTTACATGAACTACTAAAACAGGTCTACTTAGAAAGTTCAGAAATTCACATATATACGTTACTAATCAGTTTTTTGGGTATCGTATTAATTGTTCTACTAAAAAAATATTCACCAAAAATACCTTCGGCTTTAGTAGTTGTTTTACTTGGTACATTAGTGGTTTATTATTTCAATTTAGAGAATTTAGGTGTGAAGATTGTTGGAGATATTCCACAAGGTTTACCAAGTTTTGAAGTTCCTGATTTTCAAAGTATACCATTATCAAAGTTAACTCCTTTGGCATTGACATTAGCTCTAGTTGCTTATATGGAGGCGATTTCTGTTTCTAAATCATTGGAAGAAAGTCAAGAGAACTATCAAGTAGATGCAAATCAAGAATTAGTCGCCCTAGGGATGTCAAATATTGTAGGCTCTTTTTTTAGGTCTTATCCAACAACAGGGGGGTTTTCTAGAACAGCTGTGAATAATCAGGCTGGTGCTTTCACGGGAGTTTCTAGTGTTGTAAGTGCTTTTGTTATAGGTTTGACACTGTTGTTTCTGACCCCTTTATTTTACTATTTACCAAACGCGGTGTTGGCTTCAATGATTATGGTTGCCGTGTATAATTTAATAGATTTTAAATTACCTATTGTCTTATGGGAGCAAAACCGAGATGAGTTTTTCTTGTTGATAACAACTTTTTTGATTACTCTATTTGTGGGAATTACTCAAGGGATTTTAATTGGAATGATGTCTTCCTTAGTACTGATGATCTACAGAACTTCTCAACCTCATATTGCTGTTTTGGCAAGAATAGAGGGGAGTGATTATTTCAAAAATATTGAAAGATTTCACGAGCAAGTAAAAGAAAGAGATGATTTGTTAATCATACGTTTTGATGCTCAATTATTTTTTGGAAATAAAGATTTTTTTAAGAAAAAGTTAGACTCGTTGGTAGCGAAGAAAAAAGAAACCCTGAGGTTAGTTGTTTTAAATGCCGAATCAATAAGTTATATAGATAGTAGTGCAAATGCCATGCTATTGCAATACATACAAACATTAAAACAACATAACATACAGTTTTTTATATCTGGTGCCATAGGCCCTACAAGAGATGTTCTTTTTAATAATGGAATCATAGACGAATTAGGGAAAGACAATCTATTTGTAAGAACTTATGAAGCTGTGGATTGTTATGACGGAGTGGTTTGTAAGGATGATTTACAGAATAAAATTTGCCAGCAGACTGTTCGTTAGACTGTAACTATTGTTACTGTGTTCGTAGGTAAACAATATTATTTTTGAATAAAATTAAAATTTATAAAAATGAAAATACAACAAATTTATACAGGGTGTTTGGCACAAGGAGCGTACTACATCGAAAGCCATGGGGAAGTAGCGATTATTGATCCACTTAGAGAAGTGCAACCTTACATTGATATGGCAACAAAGAGCGGAGCTCAAATTAAGTATATATTTGAAACTCATTTTCATGCTGATTTTGTTAGTGGGCATGTTACCTTGTCAAAAAAAACAGGAGCTCCAATCGTTTATGGACCTAATGCAAGTACTACTTTTGATGCTATTATAGCAGAAGATCATCAGGAGTTTATGATAGGGGAAATAACAATTGTTGCCCTGCATACTCCTGGGCATACGATGGAATCTACAACTTATTTACTGAAAGATGAAGATGGGAAACACCATGCTTTGTTTACAGGGGACACATTGTTTCTAGGAGATGTTGGTAGACCTGATTTGGCTCAAAAATCGGCAAGTATGACTCAAGAGGATTTAGCAGGTACGTTATATCATAGTTTGCGTAACAAGATAATGCCTTTGTCTGATGAATTAATCATTTATCCTGGTCATGGTGCAGGATCTGCATGTGGTAAAAATTTAAGCAAGGAGACTACCGGAACTTTGGGTGATCAAAAAGAAAATAATTATGCTTTAAGAGCAGATATGACAAAAGAGGAATTTGTAAAGGAGGTCACGAGTGGTTTGATGCCTCCTCCAAAATATTTTCCATTAAATGTAAAAATGAATAAAGAAGGGTATGACGATATTTCTGATGTTATTACCCAAGGAACTCATGAGTTAAATCCTCAAGAGTTAGAGTTGTTGGCCAATGAGACAGGTGCTTTAGTATTAGACGTTAGGTCTCAGGAAGAATTTGCGAAAGGCCACATTCCTCAATCCATATTTATTGGAATAGATGGTGGATTTGCGCCTTGGGTTGGAGCATTAATAGGAGATGTAAAACAACCTATAGTATTGATTATTCCTGAGGGTCGAGAAGAAGAAACCATTACACGTTTGTCCAGAGTTGGTTTTGATAATACTTTAGGTTATTTAAAAGGAGGTTTCGAGTCATGGGTTAATGCAGGGAGAGAGTATGATACTGTAAATCAGATAGAACCGACTGACTTAAAGAGAATAATTTTGGATGAAACAGAAATTTTTGATGTAAGAAAGCCAACAGAGTTTATTTCTGAAAGATTACCTCAAGCAAAGAATGCTTCTTTAGAAGAAATTAATGAGCATTTAAATGCCTTTCCATCAGAAGGTAATTTTTACCTACATTGTGCGGGGGGATACAGGAGTATGATTGCTGCTTCTATTCTGAAAAGTAGAGGTATTCACAATTTTATTGATGTTGTAGGAGGGTTTGCTAAAATAAAATCAACAGGTTTTAATGTAACGGATTATGTTTGTCCATCAACACTATAAAAATGAATAAAATGTTATACATATCAATCTTCATAGTTTTAATCGCATTTTTAATTCTTCAGCAACTAAATGCTAGAAAAATAAAGGATAATAGGATAGAACTTACAGAATTCAAAAAAGGTATCCTTCAAAAAGATGTACAATTAATTGATGTAAGAACGGCATCAGAATTTAAAAGTGGACACATCAACGGGGCAAAAAATATTGATGTATTATCTGCTCAATTTAAAGAGAGAATTAAAAACTTAGAGACTTCGAAGCCAACCTACTTATATTGCAGATCAGGAAAAAGAAGTCAAAAAGCTTTAAAAATAATGCTTAATCAAGGATTCGTTGATGTATATGATCTGGTAGGAGGCTATACCATTTGGAGGTCTGATAAGTAGTTTAAGTAGTGATTTTAGTTTTAAACCACCCCAATCTATATTGGGGTGGTTTTTTGTGAATGATAATTAATTGGTTTGGTAGAGGTATAAATTTTTAATGAATGGCAATAGGTTATTCATTTGTATTATTATATTATTTTTGTAAAAAGAAATGAAACATGAGTAAAGCTATTTATATTGCAGCATCACATTCGAATAGTGGAAAATCAATTGCAACCCTTGGGTTGATGAGGTTACTTTTAGGAAAAACAACCAAGGTTGGGTATTTAAAACCTATAATTACAGTAAATGAAAACAAGAAAGATTTTCATATTGAAACCATACTTTCCCATTTTGATTTAGATATAGATTATCAAGATGCTTTTGTATTAAAAAGCAAAGAGGTCATCGCCAAAAGGAATCAAGGTAAAATAGGAGAAGTTATAGACACCATCATTAAGCAGTACAAAAAAATGGAGTCAATTTATGATTTTGTATTGGTAGAGGGTACTGATTTTGAGGGAGATACTACTTCAATGGAAGCTGAGCTTAATGTTCAAATTGCGAAAAACTTAGGGATTCCCGTAATAATAATTAGTAAGGCCTCTAAAGGTTCGGTTGACAATACTATAGAAAACACCAAATTGATTTATGACACATTTATTGATGGTGATGTTGAAGTTTTATCAATTCTGGTAAACAAAGTTCTTGAAGAAAATTTAACACAGATAAAAACTCGTCTTTCCGCCTTAGTATCAAAAACGGTCCTGACGAGCACGATTCCTTTTTCAAATAAATTGTCAAGTCCTACAGTAGCTGAAATTACAAGAGAGTTAAATGCAGAGTTGATGTTTGGCGCCTCTGGATTGAACAATCCAATTCACGCTTATGGGGTAGGAGCGATGCAGTTAAGAAATCATCTCGAGCATTATGTAGATCATTATCTGGTCGTCACTCCAGGAGACAGAGCTGATATTATTTTAGGGGCATTACAAGCAAATATTTCTAAAAATTATCCAAAGGTAGCAGGAATAGTTTTAACAGGAGGGCTAAAACCAGAGGGGACCATTCTGAAATTAATAGATGGTTTGTCCGATGTTGTTCCTATTGTGTCTGTGAATACGGGAACCTTTGAAACAGCAACCAATTTGGCGAATGTAAAAGCAAAGATATACCCAGAGAATACAGATAAAATATTGGAGACCTTAAGAATTTTTGATAAATATGTACCTACTGAAGAACTAACAAATAAGCTTATTAATTTTGAAGTAAAAGGCATGACCCCTAAGATGTTTCAGTACAATATGATAGACAGAGCACAGAAACAGAAAAAAAGAGTGGTGTTGCCCGAAGGGAGTGATATTAGAGTTCTCGAAGCTGCTGCAATGTTGGCCACTTTAGATATTGTGAGTCTAACTCTACTGGGTGATATCGAAGAGATAAAGGCAAAAGCTAAAAAAACGGGTCTTGTGATTAATTTTGACAACATAAAAATTATTGATCCTGTCAAGTCTGTTTATTTTGATGAATTTGTGAATACTTTTTATGCGCTCAGAAAACACAAAGGAGTCAATCTAGACACTGCAAGAGATATCATGACAGATGTGTCCTACTTTGGAACCATGATGGTTCATAAAGGTATTGTAGATGGAATGGTTTCGGGTGCGGTCAATACCACGCAGCATACGATTAGGCCTGCCTTGCAGTTTGTCAAAACAAAACCAGGTGTTTCTGTAGTATCCTCTATTTTCTTTATGTGTATGGATAGTAGAGTTGCTATTTTTGGTGATTGTGCCATCAACCCAGATCCTACTGCGGAGCAGTTGGCAGAAATCGCCATTTCATCTGCAGACTCTGCATCTAATTTCGGAATAGAACCTAGAATTGCGATGCTTTCTTATTCATCAGGCTCTTCAGGGAAAGGAGCTCAAGTAGATAAAGTTAGAATGGCTACAGAAATAGTAAAGAAGATACGTCCAGATTTGAAAATTGAAGGGCCCATTCAGTATGATGCAGCTGTAGATGCAGGAGTAGCAAAAAGTAAACTCCCAAATTCTCAAGTAGCCGGAAAAGCTTCTGTATTAGTGTTTCCTGACTTAAACACAGGAAATAATACTTATAAAGCTATCCAAAGAGAAACTGGGGCTTTGGCTATTGGCCCAATGTTGCAGGGATTAAATAAACCCGTAAATGATTTGAGTAGAGGCTGCACTGTCGATGACATTTTTAATACTGTAATTATAACTGCGATCCAAGCGCAAGAATTATCATAACTATGAAGATATTAATTATCAATTCAGGAAGTTCATCTTTAAAATATAAAGTCATTGAAATGCCTTCAGAACGTTTAGTTTGTAGAGGTATAATTGAGCGTATAGGTCAAGAAAATTCTGTGTTTGAATATATACCGACCGAGGGAGAAAAGGTTCAGACAACATTACCAATTCTAGACCATAAGCAAGGTTTGTCTAAATTGGTTTCCTGTTTGTTAGATCAAGAAATTGGAATCTTAAAAGAAGCAAGTGATCTCAAAATGATTGGTCATAGAATAGTTCATGGAGGTAGTACATTTTCTAAAACTCGAATCATAACTCCTGAAGTGAAAATTAAAATAAAAGAATTGTTTTCATTAGCCCCTTTACACAATCCCGCTAATTTATTAGGTGTTGAGGTTTGTGAAGAATTATTCCCTGAGGCACAACAAATAGCTGTTTTTGATACTGCATTTCATCAAACAATACCCTCAATGGCCTATAAGTATGCATTGCCAAAAGAGCTAACTAATGAAAATAAGATTCGTCTCTATGGCTTCCATGGGACCAGTCATAAATATGTTTCAGAAAAAGCCATTGCTTTTTTGGGGGCCACACAAAGTAAAGTGATTGTTCTTCACATAGGAAATGGCGCCTCAGTTTCTGCCGTCCAAAACGGAAAATGTATAGACCATTCTATGGGTTTCTCACCTACAGCAGGGCTGCCTATGGGAACACGTACAGGGGACATAGATCCTTCAGTTATATTGCATTTGATAGATAATTTAGGGTATACGACTAGTGAAGTTAGTCACATGTTAAACAAGCAAAGTGGTATGCTAGGAATGACAGGGTTTTCAGACTTTAGAGATTTAGTCAGTCAATCAGAGCAAGGAAATGAAGAATGTAAAGAGGCTTTGTCTTTATATGCTTATCGAATAAAGAAATATATAGGAGCCTATACAGCTGTGATGAATGGATTAGATGCAATTGTTTTTACCGCTGGAGCCGGGGAGAACTGTAAAGAGATAAGAGCTTTGGCTTGTGAGGGTCTTGACTATATTGGAGTTGATTTAGATGAGAAGCTAAATGATGTTAAACCAAAAGAATTAACCGAACTCCAAACTAAAACTTCAAAAGTTAAAATATTAATCATACCAACAAATGAAGAGTTAGAAATTGCAAAGCAGGCATTTGAATTGATTTAGAAAACATTAAAAATAAAACCCTCTAACCAAAAAGTTAGAGGGTTTAAATATAAGCAAGATGTTGTTTTAAATTATTTTACTTTTTCGACGATGGCCTTAAAAGCTTCTGGGTTGTTCATTGCTAAGTCGGCTAAAACCTTACGGTTCAATTCGATGTTGTTAGCTTTTACTTTTCCCATAAACTGAGAATAAGACAATCCATGAATGCGAGCACCCGCATTGATACGTGTGATCCACAATCCGCGGAAAGTTCTTTTCTTGTTTTTTCTGTCACGGTAAGAGTAAGACATCGCTTTCTCAACCGCATTTTTTGCTACTGTGTAAACGTTTTTACGTCTTCCAAAATAACCTTTTGCTTGCTTCAAGATTTTTTTTCTTCTATTTCTTGAAGCTACTGAATTTACTGATCTAGGCATAATTTCAATGTTTTTTTGTAGTGAGGCGGTAACATTAATGTTACGCTTTTAAGTGGCCCACTCCATGGTTAATAATTTAATATTCCCGATTAGACTTAAATTACTTTAAGTTTAATTGATTTTTGATGTTTGCTTCATCACTCTTGTGAACCAACCCATCGTGGGTTAATTTCAATTTACGCTTTTTAGACTTCTTTGTTAAGATGTGACTTTTAAATGCGTGCTTTCTTTTTAATTTTCCAGTTCCAGTTACTTTGAATCTCTTCTTAGCACTTGATTTAGTTTTTAATTTAGGCATCTCTCTTTAAGTTTATTATTCTTGCTTATTTTGTGTTGGTTGTTAAAACAAAGACCATCAGGGTTTAAATTTTGATGATTTTTTAGCTTAACAACACTTATTTATTTTTTGACTTTGGGAGCAATAAACATAATCATACGTTTACCTTCTAACTTTGGCATCTGTTCTACCTTTCCGTATTCTTCTAGTTCTTGAGCTAATTTTAATAACAAAATTTGGCCTTGATCCTTGAAAATAATAGAACGTCCTTTGAAGAATACGTAAGCTTTAAGTTTTGCACCATCTTGTAAAAATTTGATAGCGTGTTTCTTTTTAAACTCGTAATCATGTTCATCTGTTTGAGGTCCAAAACGGATTTCCTTTACAGTAACTTTAGAAGCTTTCGCCTTCATTACTTTTTCGCGTTTCTTTTGCTCGTACAGAAACTTTTTGTAATCTATAACTTTACAAACAGGAGGAACCGCTTTTGGAGAGATTTCAACTAAATCTAACTCTTGTTCTCTGGCTATCTGTTTTGCTTTGGATATAGGATATACACCGATTTCGATGTTTTCACCTACCAAGCGTACTTCATCCACATAACGAATATGTTCGTTTATTCTGTGTGGATTTTCTTTGATAATTCTCGCAGGTCCCTTAGACCTTCTTCTTTTAATTGCTATGACTCTATCTGTTTGTTCTCATATTGCTATGAGATGTTAATCTCTATTTGAATGGTACTATGGTATTTTCTATTTCGTTAGCTACATGTTTTATGAAGTTGTCTACTGAGTATGTCCCTAAGTCTCCTTCTCCATGTTTTCTAACAGATACGCTTTCTTCGCCTTCTTCTTTTTCTCCTACAATGATCATGTAGGGAATCTTACTCACTTCAGCATCTCTAATTTTTCGACCTGTCTTTTCGTTTCTGTCGTCAATGAGCGTGCGAATTTCGGAATTTTCTAGCAATTCTGAAACTTTTTCAGCATATTTCTGATATTTCTCACTGATCGGTAGGATGATAACTTGCTCCGGCATTAACCAAAGTGGAAAATTACCTCCAGTGTGCTCTAATAATACTGCTATAAAGCGTTCCATGGAACCAAAAGGTGCACGGTGAATCATTATAGGTCTGTGTTGAGCATTATCAGAACCTTTATAGGT
Organism: Wenyingzhuangia sp.; assembly: GCF_039768515.1. Lineage (NCBI taxonomy): Bacteria > Pseudomonadati > Bacteroidota > Flavobacteriia > Flavobacteriales > Flavobacteriaceae > Wenyingzhuangia > Wenyingzhuangia sp. The sequence goes on along the minus strand of NZ_JBDNAI010000020.1, from coordinate 19,416 downwards.
CAAATCAAATCTTTCAGGTAAGTTATAGTCCACCTGAATCGTTCCAAGTTGCCAACTTCTTCCAAGTGCATCTTTGACCATAAAATCAAGTTTTGGTCCATAAAAAGCTGCTTCACCTGTTTCAACAACATAGTTTAGTCCTTTTTCTCTCGCGGCATTGATTATTGCATTTTCTGCTTTGTTCCAGTTTTCATCAGAACCTATATATTTTGTTGGATTTTCAGGGTCTCTGAGAGATACTTGTGCGGTAAAGTCTTCAAAACCTAGAGAACCAAAAACATACAATACCAAATCAATTACTTCTTTAAATTCTTGATCTAGTTGATCAGGTGTACAGAAAATATGTGCGTCATCTTGAGTAAAACATCTAACACGAGTCATTCCATGAAGCTCTCCGCTTTGTTCATATCTGTAAACAGTACCAAATTCAGCATAACGTTTAGGGAGTTCTTTATATGACCATGGTTTGTAATTATAAACTTCACAATGATGTGGACAGTTCATGGGTTTCAATAAAAATTCTTCGTCCATTTTTGGAGTTTTGATAGGTTGAAAACTATCTTCTCCATATTTTTCGTAATGACCTGAAGTTACATACAACTCTTTTTGACCGATATGTGGCGTCATAACCATTTCATATCCCGCTTTTTTTTGTGCTTTTTTTAAGAAATCCTCTAGCCTACTTCTTAATGCTGCTCCCTTCGGAAGCCATAACGGCAGTCCTTGTCCTACTTTTTGAGAAAAAGTAAACAGTTCTAGTTCTTTACCCAATTTTCGATGGTCTCGTTGTTTGGCTAGCTCTAATAATTCTAAATATTCAGTTAGCAGTTTTGCTTTGGGAAAAGTTATTCCGTAAATGCGCGTCAATTGTGGTTTTTTTTCATCACCTCTCCAATATGCACCTGCAGCACTCATAACCTTTACGGCTTTTAAAATTCCAGTATTTGGAACGTGTCCTCCACGACATAAGTCTGTAAAGTCGTCATGATCACAGAAAGTAATTTCACCATCAGTTAGGTTTTCAATCAACTCAACTTTGAAAGGGTTGTTTTCTTTTTTATATTTTTCTAGAGCATCTGCTTTAGAAACTTCACGCAATATAAATTCATGTTTTCCTCTGGCTAATTCTAAGAATTTTTGCTCGATTTTTGTAAAATCGTTTTCTGAAATTTTGTGGTTTCCAAAGTCAATGTCGTAATAAAAACCATTTTCTATCGCAGGACCAATCGTTAATTTTATTCCAGGATATAATTTTTGTATTGCTTGAGCCAAAACGTGCGCAGAAGAGTGCCAAAAAGCTTTTTTTCCTTCTGGTTGATCAAATGTAAATAAGGTTAGGTTACCGTCAGTTGTTAAGGGGGTTTTGGTTTCAACGGTATCACCATTAAAGCTTGCTGAAATTACATTTCTAGCCAAACCATGGCTAATGCTCATGGCTACATCCATTGGGGTACTGTTTTTATCGTACGCTCTTATACTTCCATCGGGTAAAGTAATGTTGATCATCATATGTTTTTTTGCATCGCAAAGATAGGGGTTTAATTGAAAGATAAAAACATTCAATTTTAAAGTTTTAGCCCCCTTTTTTTGAAGGTTTATCTTTGTTAAATTCTTTAATAAACAAATTAGTTAAAAATGTGTGATATTCTTTGACTTCTAAATTTTTAAATCTTTGAAGAAAAAGTTACTTTTGCGCATGCAACAAAAAGTACTTATACTAGATTTCGGGTCTCAAGTAACGCAGCTGATAGCTCGTCGAGTGAGAGAATTAAACATTTATTGTGAAATTCACCCATACAACAGTGAAAAATTTAATTTTGCTGATTACAAAGCAGTCATTTTATCGGGTTCACCACACTCCGTAAGGGGAGAGGAAGCCCCTACTATAGACTTGTCAGAGGTAAAAGGCAAGAAACCATTACTTGGTATTTGCTACGGAGCACAATACTTAGCTCACTTTTTTGGAGGAGAGGTAGGTGCGTCAAACACTAGAGAGTATGGAAGGGCTAATTTATCTTTTGTAGATCAGAAGTCTCCTTTGTTTCAAGGTATAGATATAGGGAGTCAAGTTTGGATGAGTCATTCAGATACGATTTTAAATTTACCAAAAAACTACAAATGCATTGCGAGTACTCATGATGTTGAAAATGCAGCATACTGTATAGAAAATGAAGATACTTTTGCCATACAATTCCACCCAGAAGTTTATCATTCAAAGGATGGAACACAAATATTGAAAAACTTTTTAGTTGATGTAGCAGAGGTGTCACAAGATTGGACACCAGATAATTTTGTTGATGCAACAGTAGCTGAAATCAAAGAGAAAGTCGGTAATGACAAAGTCGTATTGGGGCTTTCTGGGGGTGTAGATTCTACTGTAGCTGCTGTTTTATTAAATAAGGCAATAGGTAAAAATCTATATTGCGTTTTTGTAAACAACGGTTTACTTCGTAAAAATGAATTTGAAGGTGTATTAAAGCAATACGAAGGTATGGGCTTAAATGTGAAAGGAGTAGATGCCACAGATCGGTTCATGACCGCTTTAGCCGGTTTGTCTGATCCTGAAGCGAAACGTAAGGCCATAGGGAAAGCATTTATAGAAGTTTTTGATGTAGAAGCTACAGCTATTGAAGATGTAAAATGGTTGGCACAAGGGACGATTTATCCGGATGTAATTGAATCCGTTTCGGCAGACGGGGGACCCTCTGCAACCATAAAATCTCATCACAATGTTGGGGGATTACCAGACTTTATGAAACTAAAAATTGTAGAGCCTTTGCGTATGATTTTTAAAGATGAAGTTCGTAGAGCAGGGAAATCTATGGGGATAGACCCAGAGTTGTTGGGACGCCATCCTTTTCCTGGGCCTGGTTTAGCCATTAGAATCTTAGGTGATATAACTGCTGAAAAAGTAGCTATGTTACAGGAGGTTGATGCTATTTTCATCAATGGCTTGAAGGAACATGGGTTGTATAATTCTGTTTGGCAAGCTGGAGCTATTCTACTTCCTGTACAATCAGTTGGGGTAATGGGAGACGAAAGAACTTACGAAAAAGCAGTCGCATTACGTGCTGTTGAGTCAACCGATGGAATGACTGCTGATTGGGTAGATTTACCTTATGAATTTTTACAGGAGATCTCGAATAAAATCATCAATCATGTCAAAGGTGTCAACAGAGTTGTTTATGATATTAGCTCTAAACCACCAGCAACGATTGAATGGGAGTAGTCGTTTGAGCCTCGTTGTAAAATATTTGATTTTTCTAGATATTAATTTTAACTTCACAAAATATGAAAGCTACAAAAAAACAAAGTTTCCGATTGTTTGTCTTTTTATTGTTTTTCTTTTCTTTTTCTTCTTTTTCTCAAGAGGTTAGCTCAGAGTCAATAGCAAGTGAAAAAGCAAAAGAAATGAAAGTTTTGATGACCATTGCTAGATCAAATAATATTGATTACGATGATTTGTTAGGGGCGAATCTAAATACTTCAAAATGGCTGCAAGAAAATACGATTGATAGTTCGTTTGTAAGTGATTTGAATCAAGATGTACCTTTGGAGAAAAAAATGACGGTTTCTATCAATAGTAAAAAAGAATCCAAAACTCATTTAGTCAAAAAGAATGAGACTTTATATGCTTTATCAAAATTTTATAAGGTTGATATAAAATCAATAATAGAGGCAAACCCCGCACTATCAAAAAAAGTATTGCGCGAAGGTTATCTTTTAAAAATACCTAACAAAAGAAAGTCTAACGCTTTGTTATTGACTTACAATCATAAAGTCAAGGCCAAGGAAACTTGGTATGGTTTGTCTAAAAAATACAAAGTAACAATTGATCGCTTGAGAGCGCTAAATCCAAAAATCGCGAAACGTGGATTAAGAACGGGCGATGTTTTGGTTCTTAAAAATTAAAATAAATAAAAAATCAGATGACCTTTCTTTAGATTTGATTGAAGGTAATATTTTAAGTGATATATGTTGAATAATTTTCTTTTGTTTGGTTTGAGGTTTTGTATGATTTGTTTGTTTTTGAATGTTTCATTTTCAAACGCACAACACATAAAAGAATACAAAACAGAAGATGGAGAATCACTTCGTGATGTTGCTAAAAAGTTAGATGTCAATTACAGAGCTTTGTTAAAAGCAAATCCAAAACTTTCCAGATGGCCAAAAGAAAACACTGTCGTCAAAATTCCAGATTATCTTTACGAGTTAAAGTATAGAAGAAAAAGGAGTAAAGACCCTTTGAAGGATCGTAAATCTGATTTGGTTAAGCCTACACAAGATTCTCTACAAATCCATATCGTAAAACCTAAAGAGACCATTTATGGTTTGTCTAGGCAATACGGTATATCCATGATTGATCTGATCAATAAAAATAAGGTTTTATCTGTCGAAGGTTTGATCATCGGTCAGGAATTAAATATTCCTTACCAGAAGAAACTAGGACAAGAAACTCCAAGTGACAGTCATATCGTTCAAACGATGGAAACTTGGTATAGTCTCTCTAAGCTATACGGTGTAACGATTGAAAACTTAAAAGCTACCAACTTAGAAGTAAGCTTGGGAGGCTTGAAAATAGGATCCACGATAGAAATTCCAAAGAATAAGAAAATTTCGTTAAAATCACCAGAAGAAAATACACATGTGATTGCAAAAGGTGAAACATTGTACAGTGTTTCTAGGTTTTATGGTATTAATGTAGATGAATTATTAGCAGTAAATGATACTGTTGTTGTAGATAGTTTAATGATTGGGACGGTCTTAAGTCTACCAAAAAAAGTTATCGAAAGTGTTACTGTAAGTACTGTAATGCCTGTCTATAAAAGCGCTCCAGTATTTTATGATTTTAAGAGTGATGTTGATTCATTAGATGTCATCTTAAAAGAATATAAAGTTTCTAAGGACTCTATCCGATCCTTAAATCCATCTATAGATAGTCTGATGACAAATGGAGGGAAAATTTTGATGGGTTTTAAAAAGTCACATCAGTTGTTTGGGAATCGTCAGTGGTTCAAGGATTCTATTATTATAGATAAGCCTATCAGTGCCATGATCATGCTTCCTTTCGATTTAAAAAAGAATGACACTCTTAGTAAGGAAATATTATTTGCCAATAATTCTAGTCTACCCTCAATTGTTTCAGACTTTTACATGGGAGCAGAAATTGCAATTGATTCCTTAAAGAAACAAGGAGTTCAGCTGAATATCAATGTTTTTGATACTGAAAAATCAATAGATTCTATCAATAAAAACATCACGAAATTAAAGACATCTAAACCTGATGTTATCATTGGACCATTGTATAGTTCGAATGCTATTTATGTGGCTACACAATTTCCAAAGATTCCTGTATACTATCCTATTTATTCCAAAAAGCAATCGAGTTTTTTGAATGATAATATAATCAAAACAGCTTCAGATCAAGCACTATTTAAAAGAGAGATTTTAGCTTTTGTCAAAGAAAATAGGAAAGGAGAACATTTGTTGATTGTTGGTTTAGAAAAAAACAATTTACGATTAGAAAATCTAAAAAGACAATTGTGTAAAAAAGATACTTTGGGCAATCCTTTTGTAAATGATGTTTCTTTAATCACTTTATCAAATGGTTACATTGCTAAAGAAGCTTTCTTAGAAAAAATTAAGTTGGATAAGCCCAATTGGATTCTAATCGCCGATAACAATAATGTTGCTGTTTCTGATGTGTTTAATAACGTTTTAAACTTACCGAAGGAAAATCAAAACACAACTCCCATAAGGATTTTATCGTTTGAAAAGTCAAGCTACATTCAGAAGTTGCCATATGAGGTGCTTTGTAGGTATCATTACACTTATGCGACAGACAAGGTAGAATATAGACAACTTATGAATAAAGATTTTGAACAGTCTTATTTAAGAAAGAATTATCAATATCCAAGTCATCATGCTGAACGTGGTTTTGATGTAACTTATGATGCGATATTACGTGTTTTAAAAAGTAAAAATGGAGGTAAAGATGTGTTTGCTCCTTCACACAGGGTTAAAACAGCTTTTATTTATAAAAAAGCAGAGAAGCCAGTTCAAGTGAATCAAGCTGTTTTTGTAAATACTGTTGAAGATAGAAAAGGTGAAGGGTTTAAAATAATCAGGTTAAGATAGTTTAGAGGCTATTTCTTCAATTGTTTTATCAAATGGAGTATATCTAAACTCAGTATCCCTTGTGATTTTACTTCCATCGTAGACTCTTTTTTTCTGTGCGGATTTCGCACTATATTTATCTATCTTCATTTGAAATTTGCCAAAAGTCAGAACAGACAAGACATTGTTGATTCTCCACATGATTTCAGTAACAGTTTTTCCTATCTTAAACTTTGGAGGTTTTACACCAGTTTTGTTAGCAATAAGTGTGAAGATGTCTTTAAAACTGAGGTTTTCACTGACGATTACAAATCGCTCGTTTTTAATACTTCCATTCATTAGTAGGATCATCGCCTCGGTCACATCTAATACATCTACAACACCAGTACTCCCTTTGGTGTAAAATTGGAGTCCTTTTTTAATCTGGTTAAATAATTTCCCAGTGTTTATGTTCCAAGCTCCAAATCCAAAAATCACCCCTGGATTCACAATTACAACATCCAAGCCTTCTTGAGAACCTCTCCAGACTTCAGTTTCACCACCAAATTTAGATAAGCTATAGTCGCTATGATCTTCCTCGGGATTCCACTCACAATTTTCATCCATTAAAGGTTTTCCTGGGTTTTGTGATAGCGTTGCAATTGAACTCACATAGCATAACTTTTTGAGGTTTCTGCTGATACAAAGGTTTACAATGTTTGCGGTTCCTTCGATATTTGTTTTTCGCATTTGTTCTTGATCTTTTTGAGAAAAAGAGACCATTGCAGCAGCATGATATACATGTGTGATTTCATCGAAAGCTATTTCTAAAGCTGGTAGATCTGTGACATCAGCCTTTTTCCAAATAATTTTATCAAATAGCGATGCGGCGTTATGCAATTCAAATATTTCTTGAGTCGTTTTTTTTTTGTTTTCGTTCCTGTACAAGGCGACCAAACGATCGTTTGTTTTACTTAGTTTATAAAGTAAGTGCGCTCCCACCAAACCTGTTCCTCCTGTTACTAAAATCATACTTCAAAATTAATCAAATTTAGGAGAAATTAATTGTTAATTTTACTTTTCAAAGTTTTATCAAATGAAAAAAAATGAACTGAGAAAAAAATACAAGTCCCTAAGGCAAGACTTAAGCCTTGAAGAGGTTGAATTAAAAAGTATGTCTGTAGCAAATCAACTTTTAAATTTACCTATTTGGAATCAAACCTATTATCATCTTTTTCTGTCTATTCAGGTAAAAAAGGAGATAGATACAGAACAAATTTTACATGTACTATTTGCTAAAAACAAAGAGGTTGTTGTTTCGAAGTCTGATTTTGAAACCAATACTATGAATCATTTTCTTTTGACAGAAAATACCAGGTTGAAAGTGAATGATTATGGAATACCAGAGCCTAAAAATGGTTTACCTGTTCCTGAAGCCATGATTGAAGTCGTATTTGTACCGTTGTTAGCTTTTGATCAAAAAGGGAATAGGGTTGGTTATGGCAAAGGTTTTTATGATAAGTTCTTGCAGAAATGTGATTCAAACGTGATTAAAATAGGTTTGTCTTTTTTTGAACCTGTAGTTCCGGAAATCACCGATATTCATCATGATGATGTGCCCTTAAACTATTGTGTTACCCCAAATAAAATATACTGTTTTGATGGATAGAATTATAAGAAAGACTGTTGCTTTTGTCAAAGAAAAATTAAAATTTAATGAGGGAGGTCATGATTGGTTTCACACAGAACGAGTCTATAATAACGCTTTATTTATCGCACATACTGAAAGTTGTGATTTGCTAGTCGTTTCTTTGTCTGCTTTGTTGCACGATATAGCAGATGCTAAATTCCATGGGGGAGATGAACAATTGGGACCAAAAGTTGCACGAGATTTTTTAATTTCTGAAAATGTCAACAAAAAGATCATTGACCATGTTGTAAACATTATTGAAAATATATCTTTCAAAGGTGGTCACGAAATACAAAGGTTTAGATCTAAAGAGTTGGATATAGTTCAAGATGCAGACCGATTAGAAGCTATTGGAGCTATTGGAATAGCCAGAACATTTAATTATGGTGGATTTAAAAATAGACCAATTTATGATCCAGAGATTTTGCCTAATCTGAAGATGAGTAAAGAGGAGTATAAGCATACTAAAGCTCCTACAATTAATCATTTTTATGAAAAATTGTTATTGCTTAAAGACAGAATGAATACGACTAGAGGAAGTGAGATGGCAGATAAAAGACATCGTTTTATGGAGCTCTTTTTAAGTCAGTTTTATGATGAATGCAACGGTGTTTTGTGACCCATAGGAAGAAAGTGTTTCATCTAAGAGAAATAATGAAAGGGAGTTGGTCTTTTAATATTCCTCCTTTTGCAGTAGCTGAATGTCTCTAGTGAGTTGTTCTATTTCTTTTTGATCGGTTCCATCATAAAAGCCTCTAATTCTTTTTTTTGTATCAATTAAAATAAATTGTTCTGTATGGATAAAATCTTGGACACCACCATCACCCTCGTCTAGCACAGCAAAATAACTTTTTCTAGCAAGGTCGTAAATCATTTTTTTACTACCTGTGGTAATGTGCCACTTGTTGCTAATCGCTCCGTGTGCTTTGGCATATTTATTTAGTACTGGGACACTGTCCATTACAGGTGTTACCGAGTGAGATAAAAATTTAATATGACTATTATTTATGAATTTTTGTTGCAGAGTATACATATGATCCGTCATTATGGGGCATATTGTTCCACAACGAGTAAAAAAGAAGTCAGCCACATAAATTTTATCTTTAAAATCTAAAGGCGTTATTTTTTTTCCATTTTGATCTGTTAAGGAAAATTCACCAATAGTATGGTTTTTTGAAATGTTTAAAAGACTGTAATCTACCAGTTTTGGATTTACATCTATGGGATTGTAAATTGGCAAAGATTTTGATTTGATATTGAGTGAGTATAGAGCAATAATGATTGAGATTGATATTACACTCATCGCAATAATGGTGTATTTGGATTTTGTAAAAAAGTGATTGCTCATGTTTAAATTTTTATCAAAGTTACAAACCCTTAAGAAACTTTGCACAAAAAATATGAACACATAATTAAAATTGTACATTTGTTTGTCTAAAAAAAGAATTACAAATTATCTATGGAGAATTTAATTATCGCGGGGCAGTTTCTATTAAGCTTGTCGCTTTTAATCGTATTACATGAATTAGGACATTTTATTCCTGCAAAAATTTTCAAAACAAGAGTAGAGAAGTTCTATTTGTTTTTTGATTATAAATTTTCAATCATAAAGAAAAAAATTGGAGGAACTGTTTATGGAATTGGTTGGATTCCACTCGGTGGATATGTTAAAATTGCTGGAATGATTGATGAAAGTATGGATACTGAGCAAATGAAGCAGCCTGCTCAGCCCTGGGAGTTTCGTTCTAAACCCGCATGGCAACGCTTGATTATAATGTTAGGAGGTGTCATCGTAAACTTTGTTTTAGGTCTTCTTATTTACATCATGATTTTTTCTGTTTGGGGCCAAGAAGTCATTCAACCAACAGACGTTAAGAATGGTTTTTCCATAAGTAATACCATGAAAAAATATGGATTTAGAGATGGTGATACTTTCTTGAAAGTTGATGGAAATCCTGTCGAGAATGTTTTAGACGTCAATAAGCAGTTGTTTCTGAGAGATATTAAAACTATTCAAGTTTTGCATGCTGATGGAAGTAAAGAGGTTTTAAGTATTCCATCAGACATAGGGAAAGAAATGTGGCAGTTGAATGATCTTCAACCTTTTGCACTTCGTCATTACGCGATTATAGATTCAGTGATACCAGGTAACCCTGCTTCTTTGTCTGGCTTTATGAAGTCTGATAAAATTGTTTCCGTCAATGGAGAAAAATCTATTTATTGGAGTGATTTCACTTCTAAAATCCAAGAATCAAAAGGTGAAGCTATTGAAGTTGTAGTTAATAGAGGAGAAGTATTGATTACCTTGACAGTAACACCAGGAGAAGACAAAAAAATAGGAGTAACCCCAATGTTTAGTCCGGATGATAACTTTATCATTACGCACAAGAAATACAATATTTTTCAAAGTGTTGACAAGGGCGCTGCAGCTGCTTATTGGACATTAAAAGATTACATGTCACAATTTAAGTATGTGTTTACTAAAAAAGGAGCTAGTAGTATGGGAGGATTTATTTCAATAGCAAAGATTTTTAAACCTGTTTGGCATTGGGAAATATTTTGGGCTAATACTGCATTTTTATCTATTATGCTTGGGTTCATGAATTTACTACCCATACCTGCTTTAGACGGAGGTCACGTTGTTTTTACTATTTATGAGATGATTTCTGGAAAAAAACCGGGAGATAAGTTTTTAGAATATTCCCAAATAGCCGGTTTTATCTTGCTATTATCTCTTCTAGCTTTTGCTAATGGAAATGATATTTACAAACTTGTGTTTGGTTAGTAAATAGAATAAGACATAGATTTAAAATAAGGAAGCGTTCTTGTGTTACAAGAATGCTTTTTTGTTTTTTGTTTAGAAAAGGTGTATTTTAAGAGTCTAAAACAAACAGCTTATGATAGAATTGGCAGGGATTATTATTTTAGGGATTTTAGCACAGTTATTAGCTTGGAAGTTTAAATTACCAGCCATTTTACCATTGATTTTGGTAGGTATAGTTGTGGGACCCATTTCAACTTTAATTACAGCTGACGGCTCTAAGTGGATAGAGCCAGTTTGGAATGGATCCAAAGGTTTATTTGCAGGGGAAAGCTTGTTTTACTTTGTTTCCCTAGCCATAAGTATTATTCTTTTTGAAGGAGGTCTAACCCTAAAGAAAAAAGAGATATATAATGTTGGGCCTTCGATAGTTAAATTAATAACTATTGGAGCTGTTGTTACTTTTTTTGGAGCGGGTATCGCTGTTCATTATCTGTTAGGGTTAAGTTGGTCAATTTCATTTTTGTTTTCTTCTTTAATTATTGTAACTGGTCCAACTGTTATTACTCCGATCCTAAGAAATATACGATTGAAAAGGGATGTTTCAGCATTGTTGAAGTGGGAGGGTATTTTGATAGATCCCATTGGTGCGCTAGTTGCTGTTTTGGTTTTTGAATTTATTAGTATTGAAAATACAAGTGATTTTACCCAAGCAGCTATGGTTGAGTTTGGTAAAATAGTATTGTTTGGTTTTACATTTGGTTTTACGTTTGCTCATGCCTTTAATCTTATTTTAAAGCAGAAAATGGTTCCTAAATATTTGTTGAATGTTTTTACGCTAGCTTATGTTTTAGGGGTATTTGTTTTGTCTGATTCTTTTGCTCACGAGTCCGGTTTGTTGTCTGTTGTCGTGATGGGAATGGTACTAGGTAATATTGATATGCCTTATTTAAAGGAAATCTTAGATTTTAAAGAATCCTTAAGTGTGCTCTTGATTTCCATTCTTTTTATTTTGTTATCGGCAAATATGAATGTAATTGATATTGATTTGATTAACAATTGGCAAACTTTAATTCTTTTTGTAATCATCATTTTAGTTGTTCGCCCTTTAGGTGTTTTTTTGAGTACTAGAAATTCTGGTTTAAAGTTTACAGAAAAAATATTCGTGAGTTGGGTAGGACCAAGAGGTATAGTAGCTGCAGGGATTGCTTCTCTTTTTGGATTAAAATTAGTAGCAATAGGTGAAGAAGGAGCAGAATACATCACACCATTAGTTTTTTTCATCGTTTTGGGTACTGTGTTGTTAAATGCAACTACAGCTAGATTTGTAGCAAGAGTATTAGGGGTTTATTTGCATGCTTCCAAAGGAATTGTTATTGTTGGCGCTTCTGAAGTCTCTAGGGTCATTGCTAAATATTTAGAGGGTAAAAATAGGCATGTAGTCTTGATAGACAACAATGCGGATAAAGTTGATTTGGCCAGGAGGGGAGGTTTGAACGCAGAGGTCATTGATGTGTTTTCAGATCAGGTATTGGACGACATAACGTTTGATGAGATAGGTTATTTGTTGGCATTAACGGGAAGTAAAAAGGTAAATAAACATGCGATTCAAGTCTTTAGTAGCAGAGTAGATAACGCTTCTGCTTTTAGATTTGTTTCTGAAACAGAATTAAGCGAAAATAAAAGAGAAAAGGAAACCAATTTTCTGTCTTTAGAGGACGATTTTATCAAATTTAGTGAATTGGTCCGTGAATTTCCCTATGTAAATGAAGTAGAAATTAAATCACAGCAAGAATTCATTGATATGTCAAATCAGTTGATAGCAAAACCAGATACGATTCCTCTATTTGTCTCTGATCAAAAAGGTGAGTTTTTCGTTGTTAATACCCTTTGCGAGCCGATAATTTTTGGTAAAGATTCTATATTGGTTTATTTGGGTAAACCCTTGTAGGTTAATTATAAAGTTAAAAAATAATAGCCTTTTCAAATTATTTTTTTTAATTTTTTTACTTATATTTGCATCCTCAAAAATTAATAACGTAGGTCGTGAACCTACACAATTTTAAATTATGTCAGTAAAAATTAGATTACAAAGACACGGAAAAAAAGGAAAACCTTTTTATTATGTAGTAGCAGCAGATGCTCGCTCAAAAAGAGATGGTAAATACTTAGAGAAATTAGGTACTTATAACCCTAACGTAAATCCTGTTATCATTGAGTTAGATGTTGATGCATCAGTAAAATGGTTAAACAACGGAGCTCAGCCAACAGATACTGCGAAAACAATTTTATCTACCAAAGGTGTTTTGTTGAAGAAACATTTACAAGGAGGTGTAATAAAGGGAGCCTTAACTGAAGAGCAAGCAGAAGCTAAGTTTACTGCATGGATTCAGGCAAAAGAAGCAGCTATTCAAGCAAAGAAAGATGGTTTGTCTCAGTCTCAGGCCGATGAAAGAGCAAAAGCACTAGAAGCTGAAAAAGCAGTAAGTGATGCTCGTATTGCAGCTGTTAAAGAGGCAGAAGCAGCATTGATTGCAGAAGCAGAAGCAGCTGAAGCTGCCAAGCAAGCAGAAGCAGAAGCAGCTACTGAATCAGAAGAGACTACTGAGGTAGAAGAAGCTACAGAGTAATTTTTGAATACGATTAGATGCGTAAAGAAGATTGTTTTTATTTAGGCAAAATCGTAAGAAAACACAGTTTTAGAGGTGAGGTTGTTATAAAGTTAGACACTGATGAACCTCAGTTATATAAAGATATGGAATCAGTTTTTGTCGAACAAGGCAAAGATTTGATTCCATTTTTTATTGAAGAAAGATTGCTCCAAAAAGGAAATCAATTGCGAGTACGTTTTGAAACGATTGATTCTGAACAAGATGCAGATGCTATTATGAATTCAGGAATATATTTGCCTCTATCCTTTTTACCTAAATTGACGGGTAACAAGTTTTATTTTCATGAAATTATTAATTTTAAGGCCGTTGATACAGTTTATGGAGAGGTTGGTGTGGTTAAAGGAATTAATGACACCACAGCACAGCCGTTATTTGTAATTATGAAAGACGGTCAAGAAATTTTAATTCCTATGATTGATGAATTTATCAAAGAGATTGATCGTAAAGGAAAGCGTGTTGTTTTGTGCACACCCCCAGGTCTAATTGAGATGTATTTGTCTTAAACTCTATCTGTTGAGTAGATATTTGTGTTTTTAAGCTTCTTTAGGTTTTACAATGTTTCAATTTAAACAATTTTCTGTTTTGCAAGAGCGTTCAGCAATGAAAGTTGGAACAGATGCTGTTCTGTTAGGATCATGGGCTCCTGTTGGTAAAGCAAAGAACATTTTAGACATTGGAACTGGTACTGGTTTGATTGCTTTGATGTTGGCTCAAAGAAATGCCACAGCTAAAGTTCATGCTGTTGAAATAGAAGAAAATGCTTGTTTAGAAGCTTCAATAAACTTTAAGAAAGCTCCTTGGTCAGACAGATTAAAAGTATATAATGACTCTTTACAGCATTTTGAAACAATCATAAAATATGATCTCATAGTCTCCAATCCTCCCTATTATCAAGATACTTTCAAGGGACTCAATTCAAATAGAACGTTGGCTAGGCATGTTGACAACTTATCCTTTCAAGATTTACTCTTTTATACCTCCTCAATGTTGCATGATGAAGGAACTTGTGCTTTTATAATTCCGTTCAGTGAAGAGGATTATTTTATTAAATTAGCAAAAAAAAATGGTCTCAATATATGTAAATTGACAAGAGTGAGGGGTAGGGTAGATTTACCTTTCAAGCGAAGTTTGCTTTGTTTTAAGAAAAAGTTTTGTGATTGTGAAGAGACAGAGCTTGTTATAGAAGTGAAAAGACATGTATATACCTCAGATTATATTGAATTGACTAAATCTTTTTATTTAAAAATGTAAACTAATGAAGAAATATTTTGTTTTGGCAAGTTTCAGTGGTGCATTGGCAGTGCTTTTGGGTGCTTTTGGTGCTCATTCTTTAAAAAATATACTTTCTGACTCACAGATGTATCGTTTCGAAACAGCAGTAAGGTACCAAATCATTCATAGTTTGTTGGCCTTGATAGTTCTGCTAATTCCATTTTTGACAGTGAGACAAATGAAAATAATTATAAAGACTCTATTTGTTGGGGTTTTTTGTTTCTGTGGTTCAATCTACATACTTGTCACAGGGTTTGTCAGTGCTGGTTATATTTGGTTTGTTACTCCATTAGGAGGTCTTTTAATAATCATCTCGTGGATGTTGATAGGGTACTATGCTTTGAAACAAAAATCAGTATAATTATCTTATTTATATTTCTTTCTTTCAAGCTCTCTCATCTTTCGTAGCGTTTCATCTTTATTTTCTTTTTGAATAGCTTCTATTTTTAAGTCAACTTGTTTTTGATACTTGCTGTTTTTCTTTTCTATTTCGTATTTGATCATACTATTTTTTATCTCTAGAATACTATCAATATCATTTTGAAGTGATTGCTTATAGGCTTCTATATGAGCAAAAGACTTTATCCTTAAAGTGTCCTTTAATCTATTTTGAATGTCTTTTGTTTGTTTTTCAAACAACTTATCGTTACCATTTTTAATAGAATCTGTTATTCTTATTAAAATTATCTCTTTAGTATCTTTAAGTGATTTTATTTCTTGGTTAATTAAATTTTGTTGACTTTTTTTTAGTGAGTCTATTTTTCTTGTAAATATAACTTCCTTCTTGTTTTTTAATTGATTTAGTTTATTATCGACTAAAGTTTTAACAAGTTTCATTATTTCTTCATTTAAATTAATATTAGACGTGTAATATTTTAAACTTTTATTAAATGTAGTGGAGTCAGTTTCTTGGTTTATATATACGAGGCTAAGGTAATTTATGTTTCTTTCGTTGTTTTTATTTTTAATATTTTTTGCATTTTTTGCAATGTAAATTTCTGCAAGCACCGAGGCCATCTTTTGTTTTGACAGTAGGTTGTCTGGTTTCTTAGGGATGGTGTTGCTGTTACATGAGATCAAAGCACAAATGCAGAAGAAATAAAAAATAGTGTTTTTCATTATCTATTAAATGTAATTCTTTTTCCTTTGATTTCGTCATTAAATTCTCCATTCTCATAGACAAGGTTTCCGTTGACAAATGTGTGTGTGATAGAGCTACTAAATTGTTTACCCTCAAACGGAGACCACCCACATTTATATAGAATATTTTCTCGAGTAACCGTCCATTTCTTTTCTGGATCTATCAAGACCAGGTCAGCGTAATATCCTTCTTTGACAAATCCTCTTTTTTCAATATCAAAAAGGATAGCTGGGTTGTGGCACATTTTTTCAACAACTTTTTCAAGTGTAATTTTACCTTGATCAACAAAATTTATCATCGCAGGTATGGCATGTTGCACAAGTGGTCCACCACTTGGAGCCTTAGTGTAGTTGTTTTGTTTTTCTTCTAAAGTGTGTGGGGCATGGTCTGTAGCAATCACATCAATCCTATCGTCTAATAACGCCTTCCAAAGAGCACTTTGGTCCTTTTTAGTTTTTACTGCTGGGTTCCATTTGATATATGTGCCTTTTTCAGCATAATCATCACTATTGAAAGTCAAATGGTGGATGCAAACTTCAGCGGTTATCTTTTTGTCTTTTAAAGCAATATCATTTCTAAACAATTCTGTTTCAATTGCAGTTGACAAATGAAATATATGCAATCTAGCTCCAGTCTTTTTTGCCAACTCAATCGCTTTAGAAGATGACAAATAGCAAGCTTCCTCACTTCGTATGATAGGGTGTTGGGCCATTGGAATGTTTTCACCGTATTTGTTAAGAGCTTTCTGGAAGTTATCTCTAATTGTTTGTTCATCTTCGCAGTGAACTGAAATTAGCATATTAGTAGAGGAAAATATATTTTCTAGAACTTCAGGATTGTCTACTAGCATGTTTCCTGTAGATGACCCCAAAAATAACTTGATACCCGCAACTTTTTTTGGGTCGGTTTTTAAAAGTTCTTCTAAGTTGTCATTCGTTCCACCAAACATAAAAGAATAATTTGCATAGGAGGTTTTTTTGGCAATTTCAAACTTGTCCTCTAGTAATTCTTGAGTAGTAGCTTGTGGAACGGTGTTGGGCATTTCAATGAAAGACGTTATTCCACCTGCAATTGCAGCTCTACTTTCAGTGGCAATATTCGCTTTGTGGGTTAGGCCAGGTTCTCTGAAATGCACTTGGTCATCTATGGCTCCTGGGATCATATATTTTCCTTTGGCATTGATCACTGTAGCGCTTTTAGGTACTTTTATATCCTTTGCAATGGTTTTTATAATTTCATTCTCAATAAGTAGGTCACGCTTAAAAACTTTACCTTCATTTATAATTTTAGCTCCCTTTATTACTGTGCATCCCATGATTTATCGTTTTTTTTAATCCTTTAATTTTCATTTTTATAACTCCAAAAATAGCTTCACTTATTATTGAACTGTCTAATTTTGATTCCCCTTTCGTTCTATCTGTAAAAACAATAGCTACTTCTTTGATTTTAAATAGGCGTAACCAAGCTTTGAATTTCATTTCAATTTGAAAAGCATATCCTGTAAATCTTATTTCGCTGTAATCTATGGTTTCTAATACTTTTCTACGGTAACAAATAAACCCTGCGGTAGTATCAAATACGGGGATTCCTGTGATCAATTTTACGTACTTAGAGGCTAAGTAAGACAAAATTAACCTTTTAAAGTCCCAGTTGATCACATTGATTTTATTGTTGATGTATCTTGATCCAATTGCCAAATCATAGCCCTCTTTTTCGCAGGCATGGATTAGTCTCGGTATGTCTTTTGGGTTATGCGAAAAATCAGCATCCATTTCTAAGATGTACTCATACTCTTTTTGGATGGCCCATTTAAACCCAAAAATATATGCTTTACCCAGTCCTCTACTGTTGGTTCTAACTTGTAAGTATAAGTTTTTTTTGATTTCTTGTAGTTTTTTTACGACTTCTATTGTACCGTCTGTAGAACTGTCATCAACCACTAGGATATGATAGTCAGAGTTTACCTCCAACACTGCCTCAATGATGTTGTTAATATTCTCAACTTCATTAAGAGTTGGGATGATAATAAGTACCGGATACATACGATTGGTTTGTTTTACAAATTTACGTTTTTTTATTGCTAATTTTACAGCAATATTAATTAGATATTTACAGCAAAACTAATGAATCCAGATCTTCTAGATAATTCTTATTACAACAACGTTAATTTGTTGTTGTTGATCCCTTTGCTCTTGCTTTTTTTTATTTTTTCTATCAATCCAGATAAGACTAAAAAAATGTTCAAATGTTTTTTTTCGAATGCTTACTTTTATACCTATCAAAATGATACATTCAGTAAGTTGTCTATCTATCAAGTTTTGGTCTTTATGTTCTCTTCTTTTGTTTTTACTTTCTTTTTAGTGATCGTAAAATATGATAAACACGTCACCTTTCATTATTTTTCAGAATGTTTCAATACAATTATTTATTTTAATATTATTTATTTTTCACTCAAATACATTTTTTCCGAATGCTTATATAGATTCTCTGGCAAAAAAGTATTTTTCAAGCAAATTTTGCTGGTAGAGAGCTGCTACTTGGTTACCATTCTTTTGTTTCTTTTTTTTGTGTTGGCCCATGCTTTTTTATATTTGAATCATTATGATTTTGTGAGGCACTATATTTTGTTGTTGTTTTTTGTATTGTACTCAATTAGAGTTGTTTATCTTTTGGTAAACAATAAAAACTTGCTGTTTGGTAAAGTTTTGCATATAATTTTGTATCTTTGCACGCTAGAAATAATTCCATTTATTTATTTATTCAAAAGCTATATAGAGTAAGAAAAAGATGAAAGTCAAAACAATATTAGTATCCCAGCCAGAACCAAAAGCTGACCAGCTATCTCCATTCTCGATACTATCTACCAAACAAAAAGTGAAGGTAGATTTTAGATCATTTATTCATGTTGAAGGTTTGACGGTAAGAGAGGTTCGTAATCAGAAAATTGATTTAGGTAAATATTCGGCTATCATTTTGACCAGTAGAAATGCAGTAGATCATTTTTTTAGAATCGCTGAAGAGATGCGTTTTAAAGTCCCAAACGAATTGAAGTATTTCTGTCAGTCTGAAGCTGTTGCTTATTATTTACAAAAGTATGTTGTTTATAGAAAACGAAAGATTTACGTAGGAAAAAGAACTTTTCCAGATCTTTGTGAAATCATTAAGAAACACAAAACCGAAAGGTTTTTATTACCGTCATCAGATAAATTAAAGGATCTTATCCCTGAATCTTTAGACGCCATGGGATTGGATTGGAAAAGAGCAGACCTCTACAGAACCGTAACGAGTGATTTGTCCGACTTAGAAAAGGTTACTTATGATGTGTTGGTGTTTTTCAGTCCTTCTGGAATCCAGTCTTTGTTTAAAAACTTTCCGGAGTTTAAGCAAAACAATACTAGGATAGCAGTATATGGAAATTCTACAGTTAAAGCTGCAACAGAAGCAGGCTTGCAAGTAGATGTTTCTGCACCTTCGCCAGAGAGCCCCTCTATGACAATGGCTTTAGAGAAGTATATTAAAGAAGTAAACAAAAAGTAATTTTTATTTTTTGCAAAATATATAAAGAGCCTATTTTGATATAGGCTCTTTTTTTTATCATAAATAATATTGTAATGTTTCAAATAGGAAAAACAATTGTTTCAGAGGAAGTGTTAGAAAAAGATTTTGTTTGCAACATATCGGCTTGTAAAGGAGAGTGTTGTGTTTCCGGAGATGCTGGAGCTCCTGTGTTAGAAGAAGAGACAAAAAATCTTAACGAAGTTTACCCAAAGATCAAGCATCTATT
>NZ_JBDNAI010000114.1:0-9486 GCF_039768515.1 Wenyingzhuangia sp. | reverse complement strand
TGGCATTAAGATTAGAGTTAAAACCAAGACTCCAACTCCAATAAACATTGGCCCTTTTGTGTTCTCTATTAGGAAAAAATAAGCACCTAAAGACCACAAAACCACTACGATAATCAACAAAACTCTTAGTAATACTTTCATAGGAAACTTCGTTTATAATATGGCTTTTGATTAGGAAAAATCGCTAGCCATAATTAATTTTCTTCGGTAAGCGTTTAGTAACCTAGATTTAGAAATAAATCCGTAATATTTTCCATTTTTGATAACCGGTAGATTCCAAGCTGAGGTGATTTTAAATTTTTCCATAATGACTTCCATAGCATCTTTTTCATATTCAATGACCTCGGCTGGTGACACCATTAAATTTGAAACGATCGTATTTTCGTACAATTCACTATTAAACATGATTGGTCGAATGGTATCCATGTGTAAAACACCTATCAATTCATCAAAATCATTAATTACAGGAAAATTATTTCGTTTAGATTTTATAATAACTTCGTGAACCAATTCTCCCAACGTCATTTTAGGTTTGGTCATCATAAAATCTTGTTCTATTACCTTATCAATATCCATCATCATCAACACATTTTTGTCTTTATCATGTGTCATCAATTGTCCTTTTTTTGCCAATTCAGAAGTGTAGATGTTGTGAGGTATGAACTTTTTCGTAATTAAAAACGAGATAGATGACACAATCATTAAGGGTATAAATAAATCATATCCTCCAGTAATTTCTGCAATCAAGAAAATAGCAGTTAGAGGAGCATGTAAAACTCCCGCCATTAAACCTGCCATTCCTACCATAGCAAAGTTGCTTTGAGAAACACTGTGTGAAATTATTTTGGTGTGATTTACGATAATAGCCACAACATATCCAGTAATACTACCAATAAATAAAGTAGGTGCAAAAACCCCTCCGATACCACCTGCCCCAAAGGTTAATGCCATTGCTATTACTTTGAAAAGGATAAGTCCGACCAACAATCCAACAATCATCCATATGGTGTCAGCTTCAGTGTTAAATATGTTGTTTTTTAAAATTTGAGAAGCATCACCTCTTAGAACGGCATTAATAGTTTCAAAACCTTCACCAAATAGCGGCGGGATGAAATATACAATTACACCGATCAAACTACCTCCGACCAAAAGTTTATACCATGGGTTTTCAATTTTTTTAAAAAAATCATGAAACCAAAAATATACTTTAGTGAAATAAATAGATACAAGTGAACAACCAAGCCCAAGAGTAATGTAGAAAATCACATCATTCAATTCAAAACTTTTTGAAACCTCGAAGTGGAGTAATACTTCATCTCCTAAAAAGAAATAAGAAGTTAGGACTGCTGAGATAGAGGCTAGCAGTAAAGGAATCATTGAGGCTAATGTCAGTTCTAGACTAAAAATCTCTACTGCAAATACAATGGCTGCAATAGGAGCTTTGAATATTGAGGCCATAGCACCAGCTGCGGCACAGCCCACTAAAAGTGTTCTAGATCTTTGGTCTAAATGGAAAACTCTCGCAAAATTTGATCCAAGTGCGGATCCTGTAGCTACAGTGGGTCCTTCTAAACCAACAGAACCTCCAAAACCAACGGTGAGTGGTGCGGTAATGACAGAAGCCCACATTTGGTAGCGATGCATAATTGATTCTCTTTTTGAAATCGCATAAAGAGTGGCAGGAATTCCGTGTCCTATTTTTTTTCTAATGATATAGGTTACCACCAGTAAAGTGAGCGATAATCCTATAATTGGAAATACAAAATAAAACCCAATATGGATATCTTTGATAAATCCTGTTTTGAGCGATTTAAAAATATAATGAGTTAAGTTTTTTAGCGTAACGGCTCCAATACCTGCCAGTAGACCAACAATGGTACTTAATATGTAAAGAAAGTTTTCTTGGGAAATATGTTTGTATTTCCAAATCAAAAATTGATTTAATAAACTCCTTTTTTTTTGTGGCATGGCTATCCGGTTTAGATCCTGTTAAATATTAATTGTTATCAGTAATATTTATTTGGAGTTCAGTTAAAATTTCATCAGAAACTACAGCGGGCGCATTGATCATTACATCTCTACCTGAATTGTTTTTCGGGAAAGCAATAAAATCTCTAATGGTTTCTTGGCCTCCTAAAATAGAGACCAATCTGTCCAAGCCAAAAGCAAGACCTCCATGTGGTGGAGCGCCATACTCAAAGGCTTCCATTAAAAAACCAAACTGTTCTTTTGCTTCCTCAGGGGTAAAACCTAAATGCTTAAACATCATTTCTTGAGTAGTTTTGTTGTATATCCTGATAGAACCTCCTCCTATTTCGTTTCCATTTAAAACCAAGTCATATGCATTAGCTCTTACTTTTCCTGGGTCAGTATCGAGTAGATCTATATCTTCTTTTTTAGGACTTGTAAATGGGTGATGCATTGCATGGAATCTTTCAGATTCTTCATCCCATTCAAGCAATGGAAAATCTACAACCCACAGAGGGGCAAATTCGTTTGGTTTTCTCAGATCTAATCGTTCTGCAAGTTCCATACGCAATGCAGAAAGTTGTGCTCTTGTTTTGTTAGTGGATCCAGACAAAACACAAATTAGATCTCCAGGTTTAGCATTAGTTTCTTTTGCCCATGCAGCTAAATCTTCTTGGTCATAGAATTTATCCACAGAAGATTTAAAAGAGCCATCCTGGTTACATTTTACATAGACCATACCTGAAGCGCCAACTTGAGGTCGTTTGATCCATTCAATCAATTTGTCTATTTCTTTTCTCGTATACTTTTCTCCTCCTGGAACTGCAATACCAACTACCAATTCAGCATTGTTAAACACGTTAAAATCTTTATGTTGAGCAACAGCATTCAGTTCCCCAAATTCCATCCCAAATCTAATGTCTGGTTTGTCGTTTCCATAAGTTTTCATCGCGTGATCAAAAGTCATCCTTGGGAAGTCCCCCACAGTTGTGTTGTTAACTTTTTGTAGCAAATGGCGGGTCATACCTTCAAAGATGTTCAAAATATCTTCTTGATCGACAAATGCCAATTCACAATCAATTTGAGTGAATTCGGGTTGTCTGTCTGCACGTAAATCCTCATCACGAAAACACTTTACAATTTGGAAGTATTTGTCCATTCCACCCACCATTAACAACTGCTTGAAGGTTTGAGGGGATTGAGGTAAAGCGTAAAATTCACCTGAATTCATTCTAGATGGCACAATAAAATCACGAGCCCCTTCTGGAGTTGATTTGATCAAGTATGGAGTTTCTATTTCGATAAAATCTTGATTTGACAGATAGTTGCGCACTTCTTGAGTAACTTTACTTCTAAAGATCAGGTTGTTTTTCACTGGATTTCTTCGAATATCTAAATACCTATATTTCATACGGAGATCTTCCCCTCCGTCTGTCTTATCCTCAATGGTAAAAGGAGGAAGTTTCGCTTCATTTAAAAGGGTAAGTTCTTTGACTAAAACTTCGATGTCACCTGTCGGTATTTTTTTATTTTTTGCTTCACGCTCAATAACAGTCCCTTTTATCTGAATTACAAATTCTCTGCCCAATGTTTTTGCCTCGTCCAGAATTGCTTTAGGAGTTCTTTCTTCATCAAAAATAAGTTGAGTAATTCCGTATCGATCACGTAAATCCACCCAAATTAAGAATCCTTTATCTCTAGATTTCTGAACCCAGCCAGATAGGGTAACTTCTTGGTTTATATTTTCAATTCTTAATTCTCCGTTAGTATGACTTCTGTACATGTTTGTGGTGCTTCTATTTAAAAGTTCAAAGTTACTTTTTTAATTCGATGTCTGAAAGGTAAAATGATCTTTGTCGATTCTTCTTAACTTCAAAAACAACTTACTTTGTTTCATAAGATCAAGAAACTCAAAATAAAAATTATTTGATAAAAACTCGCTGTATTCGTTGTGATATTGCAGTTAAAATTTCGTAAGAAATAGTTTGGCAAATCGCGGCAAATTCTTCTACTGTTTTTTGTTGATCAAATACAATCACTTCATCTCCTTCTTTGCAATAGATGTCTGTGACATTGACTAAAATCATATCCATACATACATTTCCAACTGTTTTTGCTCTTTGACCTCTGATGGTGACATATCCATTTCCACAGCCCAAAGGTCTAGAAAAGCCATCGGCATGTCCTATAGGGATAATCGCTATTTTCTCTTCTTTAGAAGTTATGAAAGCTCGATTGTAGCTTATACTTTCTCCTTTTGGAACTGTTCTTATTTGGGAAATAATAGATTTTAGATTGGCTACGTTTTGTAACTTTTCTGTTTCTTTTATGTGGTTTCCAAATCCATATAATCCAATCCCGATTCTTACCATATCAAAATGAGCATCTGGATAGTTTATGACTCCAGAAGTATTGCTCATGTGCACAAAAAAAATGTTTCCTATTGATGAACGCAATTGTTTGACAATATTTTTAAACGTTGAAATTTGCTGTTCGGTAAATTCTATTTCGTTTGGGTCTTCACTTGCTGAAATATGTGAAAACACCGAAGTAATTTTAACGTTTTTGTTGTTTTTGATAAGTTCGATAACTTGGTTAATTTCACTGTGATCAAAGCCTAATCGATTCAGTCCAGTATTAAACTTTAGGTGAATAGGATAGTTGTCTAAATCATTTTCTTTGGCAAATGCTAAAAATTTTTTTAAAGTATGTATTGAATATAAGTTAGGTTCTAACAGGTGTTCGACAAATAACTTATAGTGTGCTACTTGAGCATGTAAGACTAAAATAGGTGTTTTGATCCCATTTTCTCTAAGCTTAACACCTTCATAAGCATAAGCAACTCCAAAGTAATCAACGCCTTCTTTTTCTAGCGTATTTGCAAGAGTTGTAGGTTCTAATCCATAAGCAAAAGCTTTAACCACAGCTAGTGTTTTTGTTCCGGGTTTGGTTTGGCTCTTAAAATACTGATAATTGTATTTAAGAGCAGTTAAGTTGATTTCTAGCTTGGTTACATGATGATTTTGCATTCTAATTTTTGGTTTCATTTGCCTTGTGAAAAGCAGCTCTACTTAAAGGTTCATAATCTTCATTTTCCCCTAGCATTACTAGATTTTTATTTTTGTTTTTACGATGGCTATAATTGGCTAAATTTCCAGTTTTTGTGCAGATAGCGTGTACTTTCGTTACATATTCTGCAGTTGCCATCAAACTTGGCATGGGTCCAAAAGGATTTCCTTTAAAATCCATATCAAGACCGGCAACGATAACCCTAATTCCTTTGTTAGCTAAATCATTACAAACACTTACAATTTCATCGTCAAAAAACTGAGCTTCATCTATGCCAACAACATCTACATCGGTTGCTAGTAGTCTAATGTTAGCTGCTGCTGGAACTGGCGTAGAGCGAATATATTTTTCATCATGAGAAACAACGTTTTCATCGTCATAACGAGTATCTACAGTTGGCTTGAAAATTTCTATTCGTTGTTTTGCAATTTGAGCTCGTCTTAATCTGCGGATTAATTCTTCAGTTTTTCCGGAGAACATAGAGCCGCAAATGACTTCTATCCATCCAAATTGTTCTTTATGATTTACGGTGTTTTCAAGAAACATTTTGTATTTTTATCGTTGTTAATAAATCTTAGATTGCTTTGTTATCTTCAAAGATATGTATTACAAATTTATCAAATTAAGTCTTACACGCTAACCTAAATTGATCAAAGTACAAATGCAAAAGAAACTAGAATCAGAATTGATGAGTATTGCTCATGAAATTTTACAAATGAAAAATAGGAATGACTTAAAAGCGTTAAAACAGAAAGCTTATGAGACCTATGAGAAACTAGCAGTGTTGAGTTATATTGAACGTTTTGTTGCAGAAACGCCAGAGAACACAAAAACAATAGAAGAACTGGCTTCAGAAACTTTTGGTGAATCAGCAAATAATGAAGATAGAGCAATAAAGATGACTGAAAATATTGATGAACAGCCTTCTGCTCCTCAAGAGAAGTCTTTTGTGAAAAAGAAGGTGACTAAGGCAAAAAAAACACCAAAGAAAGAGTCAGATCATTTACAATCTTCTCTAGAGATAGAATTTGGTCCAACAGTTTCTTTAGATGTTACGACTGATTTGTTTGAAAATGCTACTCGAGTCGATGCAGAAAAGAAAATTCAAGAGGTAGTTGTAGGCCAAAAGAACTTGCAAATTGATTTAAATGATAGGATTGCTTTTGTGAAGCATTTGTTTGTTGAGAACCAAGAAGATTTTAATAGAGTGGTTTCTCAAATAAATACGTTGTCTACTGAAGAAGAGGGCTTAAACTTCCTAAAAATGGTAAAAAAAGAGTATGATTGGAAAGGAAAAGAAGATTATGAAGAAAGATTGATTTTATTAATACAAAGAAAATTTAATTAAAGAAGATGAGTTTGAGAGCAAAAGATTTTAATGAAATATTTGATGCAGTGATTGCTAAATATCATGTCATAGATGATGTAGACCAACTTTTTCAAAATCAGTATGAAAAGGGTAGTTTAGCACATTTGCTATACAGGAAATGTTGGATAGATACTGTTCAATGGCATTATGAGGATATTATTCGTCTTCCAGAAATAGATCCTATAGAAGCTTTAGCATTGAAAAGAAAAATAGATGCTTCGAATCAGGACAGAACAGATATGGTAGAGTATGTAGATAGCTATTTTTTAAAAAAATATGAAGAGATAGTACCAAAGTCGACGGCTAAAATAAACTCTGAAAGTCCTGCATGGGCCATAGACAGGCTTTCTATTTTAGCTTTGAAAATATATCATATGAATGAAGAGATTGTTAGAGAATCTGCTTCGGTGAGTCATCAAAAGGCATGTCAAATAAAACTTAATATTTTATTAGAACAGAGAGTTGACTTGTCTATTGCAATAGATGATTTGATTGCGGATATAAAAAACGGAGACAAGTATATGAAAGTTTATAAGCAAATGAAAATGTATAATGATGATGAATTAAATCCAATGTTATACCAAAAAAAATAAAAAAAGCCTCAAATCACATTTGAGGCTTTTTTTATTTGAGATCTTCTATTTGTTTGCCATTGTATTGATTCATCGTGTTGTTGATGCCTGCCGTACCGAAAGATAAGATGAGTTTGGAAGCGTTGTCAAGGAGTTCAGGAAAGTACCTTAGTTCGTCTTTGTCCCATGTTCCAAGAACATAATCAACTTGTTTTCCTTTGCCAAACATGGCGCTAATTCCAAACCTAAAACGAGCATAATTTTGATTTCCCAGTTTTTCATTGATGTCTTTTAACCCGTTATGGCCACCGGCACTTCCTTTGGCTTTTAATCTAAAAGTTCCAAAATCAAGATTCAAATCATCTGAGATGACTAAAATATTTTCTTGCTGTATTTTTTCTTTGGTCATCCAATATTTAACAGATTTTCCACTAAGATTCATGAAGGTAGAGGGCTTCAATAGGACAAAAGTTCTTCCTTTAAATTTAAAGGTTGCGAGGTCACCTAATTTGTCCGTTGTAAAAACAGTATTTTGTTGATTTGCTATTCCATCTAATATTTTAAAACCAATATTATGCCTAGTATTCTCGTACTTTGGACCTATATTGCCTAAACCAACAATTAAGAATTTTTTCATGGGCTCTACGTTTGACATTTGTTTGGAGGTTAACCATTTAGAGAGGAGTGACCACATCTTTTTTTTACAAATATAAGATTCTAATGCATAAAAAAAGAGCGTTACATTAGTAACGCTCTTTTAAATTGTTTATAAAAATTTTACTCAGCTACTTCTTCCTCTTCTGAAGCCGCTTTAGCAGCGTTTCTAGACATTCTTACTTGAGCAACAACAGTATTGTCATTGTGCAGTACTTGATACTTGTCGTTTCTTAATCTAGATGCATAAAATTTATTACCTATTTCTAGTTCAGTAACATCTACATCGATAAAATCAGGTAGGTTTGCAGGAATAGCTTTAACTTTTAGCTTACGTAAATTTTGACGTAAAGCACCACCCATAGCAACTCCTTTAGATTTTCCTAAAATTCTCACAGGGATATTCATAGAGATCTCTTTGTCTGCTTGTAGCTGGTAGAAATCGGCATGAATGATTCTGTCATGAATAGGGTGAAATTGAATATCTTGTAAGATGGTTTCAATTTTTTTACCGTTTACTTCAATCGTAGCTGTATATACGTTTGGTGTGTAAACTAAGTTTTTGAATTGTTTTTCATCTGCTGAAAAGTGTAAAACTTTGTCCCCTCCGTATATAACGCAAGGTACCTGTCCAGCATTACGTAAGGCTTTAGTCGCTGACTTACCTACGCTTTCTCTTTGAGATCCTGTGATTGTAATTGATTTCATAATATATATTAAATGATAAAATTATCCGTAATTGACTTGAAGTTCTGAACTTTCTCCATTACCTCTGCAAATAAGGGAGCGCAAGATAGGACTTTTATTTTAGAATTTGCCTCTTTTAAAGGAATTGTATCTGAGGTGATAAACTCGGTTAACTTGGAATTTTTAATTTTTTCATGTGCATTACCGGATAATAAAGAATGAGTTACAATTGCCCTCACACTCAAAGCACCTCGTTCTATCATTAGATCAGCAGCTTTTGTTAGAGTTCCTGCGGTATCAGCCATATCATCCACCAACACAACGTGTTGTCCTTCTACATGTCCAATCAACTCCATATGTGATACAACGTTTGCTTTAGCTCTTTGTTTGTAGCAAATAACAACATTACTTTTTAGGTATTTAGCATAAGCGTAGGCCCTTTTTGACCCTCCCATATCTGGGGAAGCAATCGTTAAATTGTCTAGCTTCAAACTATCTAGGTATGGCAAGAAGATTGTTGACCCATATAAGTGATCTACTGGTTTTTCAAAGAATCCTTGAATTTGGTCTGCATGTAAATCCATTGTCATTACACGAGTAGCGCCGGAAGCTTCAAGTAAATTAGCAACCATCTTAGCTCCAATCGCAACACGGGGTTGGTCTTTTCTATCTTGTCGAGCATAACCAAAATAAGGGATTACTGCAGTGATGTGTTTTGCAGAAGCTCTTTTACATGCGTCTAAAATCAGTAAAAGTTCCATCAAGTTGTCAGCATTTGGAAAAGTAGAGCCGATAATAAAAACTCTCCTTCCTCGAACAGTTTCGTTAATGATGGGTTGAAATTCGCCATCGCTAAACCTAGCTACGGTTAAATCTGCCAGTTCAGTTCCATAATGTTTGGCAATTGATTTCCCTAATTCAATACTTTGCGTGCAAGCAAAGACCTTTGGAGTTAGTTGATTTACAGACATTTGAGTTGTTGTTATGTTTGTTGGTTTAATTTCACCACAAAAGTAGAATTTTTTTTCGTTTGATTCGTGTGAATACTTCGATATTTTTTTACATTTGCACTTCTATCGACTTTGCCTAGGTGGCGGAATTGGTAGACGCGCTGGATTCAAAATCCAGTTTCTTCGGAAGTGCGGGTTCGATTCCCGCCCTAGGTAC
>NZ_JBDNAI010000113.1:0-13197 GCF_039768515.1 Wenyingzhuangia sp. | reverse complement strand
GCCTATTAGCGCAGATGGTACTATCGTTAGATGGGAGAGTATGTCATCGCCTTTCTTTAAAAACTTCATTCATGATCTTGAATGAAGTTTTTTTTTGCTTTAAACTTAAGGGGAGAAAGCTTCTTTAAAAAGAGCAAATAGGAAAAATAGCTACATTCTTAAAAGATTATTATAAAAAGACAGGTTATATTTTATTAACGTTTACTTTATTATGCCTACTCTATTGAGTGTTATATTGTCTGCGTTAAATAATATATACTTAAATGCCTTTAGTCTTTAAAAAAAATGTAATCAAACCTTTTGTGAATAAAAAAAACTTCCTTCTTATTTAACCAACTTAGCTGTAAATGTATTCTTTTTGTTTACACGTATTTACATAGTCCCTTATAAAAGACCATAAGGGACTATTTGGTGAATTGATTATTGATGCTAAATCTGATATTTTAGTTTTTTTTCAATAGCTTGAATAATATTTCCAGCAATATCTTTTCCTGTAGCATTTTCAATTCCTTCTAGTCCTGGTGATGAGTTAACTTCTAGTAATAAAGGACCTTTGTTGGATCTGATCAGATCTACACCAGCTACAGGTAGGTTTAATATTTTTGCAGATTTCAAAGCTAGTTTCTTTTCTGCGGGTGTGATTTTGACAATTGATGCAGTTCCTCCTTGGTGAATATTTGCTCTAAATTCTCCATTGGTGGCACTTCTTTCGATAGATGCCACTATTTTTCCATCAACAACAAAACATCGTAAATCTTTTCCGTTTGCTTCTTTGATGAATTCTTGTACCAATATATTAGCGTTTAAGCTTTTGAAAGCATTGATTACTGATTCTGCGGCTTTATTTGTTTCTGCAAGAACTACACCTTTTCCTTGTGTACTTTCTAATAATTTAATGATTAAAGGTGCACCACCAACCATTTTTATTAAATCTTTTGTGTCTAAAGGAGATTTAGCAAAACCTGTAGTTGGAATATGAATATCATTTTTTGAGAACAATTGTGATGAGAATAATTTATCTCGCGACGAACTTATAGATTCCGCTTCGTTTAGGCAATAAGTTCCTAAGGATTTAAACATCCTGAGCAAAGCACAACCGTAAAATGTCATACTAGTTTTGATTCTTGGGATTACAGCATCAAAGTCATTAATTACATTTCCTCCTCTGTATCTTATTTCTGGTGTCTCAGTATCAAGTTTCATATAGCACTGTTGTACATTCAAGAAAACCATTTCGTGACCCCTTGCTCTACCTGCTTCCATTAGCCTTTTGTTGGAGTATAGATCTGGATTACTTGCAAGTACGGCAATTTTTAATCCTGATTTCCCCATAACAAAGGTTTCATATTTTTCATCAATTGCATCGCTAGAAATATTTCCAAGTAAAAATTCTTTTGCTGGGTTGACTAATATCTTACTTTGCATGGCTTGTCTACCAAGAAGCATTTTAAACTCCATGGTGTCCCTATTGGTTAGTGTGAGTTCAATATCCCATGTTTCGTTATCCATAGTGATGGGCGAAGAGATTACAAATCTTTTTTCTGGAATCCCAGACGAACTTTTCACAATCCTAGTTGAGATTACTTTTGCTTCACACTCGATAGAAATACTTCTATTTTCTGTTATGGGCTGAACATAAAATCGCACCCAATCTTCTTTGTTTTTTTTATAGGTAGTTATGTCTGTCGCTTGGATAGATGATGTTTTTGCTCCAGAATCTATTCTTGCTTTGATAGCGGGTATATTTAATTCTTTAAAATGACACCATTCTTTGTTACCTATAATTTTCAAGTCATTCATGTTTCGTTTATTTTTCTTGTAATAGTATGAAAATAATTTTTAAATGTTTTGGTTATTGTCATGATTTCTTATATTTGTACAATCATATAATATCATGAAGAAAGTTATTTTACATCATCATCAAGTCCAGTGCTACGCTTAAGCGAGAAGGAGAGATTATGTTGTATACAGACATATTTTTCAAACCCGTTTGAGCTCACTCAAGCGGGTTTTTTATTTTATAAATGATCAAACACATACTAAATGAGCACATTAAAAATCGCTATTCAAAAATCAGGAAGATTAAATGAAGATTCCTTACAACTTTTAAAAGAGTGTGGTATTTCTATTGACCATCGAAATGCCCAGTTGAAAGCAACAGCTAGAAATTTTCCTCTAGAAGTTTTTTATTTAAGAAACGGTGATATCCCTCAGTATTTACAAGACGGTGTAGTTGATATTGCTATATTGGGCGAAAATACTTTGATTGAAAAAGGGGAAGATTTACCAATTGTAGAACGATTGGGTTTTTCTAAATGTAAGGTTTCCTTAGCTGTTCCCAAAGAGGTTGATTATACAGGAATTGAGTATTTTAAAAATAAAAGAATAGCAACAACTTATACCAATACTTTAGATAAATTTCTGAAAGAAAAAGGTGTTCAAGCTTCGTATCATAAAATAGCAGGATCTGTAGAAATTGCTCCTAATATAGGATTGGCAGATGGTATCTGTGATATTGTAAGCTCTGGAGGAACCCTCTTTGCTAACGGATTAAAAGAAGCTGAAGTCATGTTTTGGTCTGAGGCAGTGTTGACAAAATCACCTGTATTGACTCTTGACAAACAAGTTTTGTTAGATAAGTTACAATTTAGAATTCAGTCTGTTTTAAAAGGAAGAGCAAACAGATATGTATTGTTAAACGCACCCAATGATAAAGTAGAGGCTATCATAAAAATAATTCCGGGTATGAAATCACCTACGGTTTTGCCGTTAGCAAAAGCAGGTTGGAGTTCAGTACATACCGTAATTCCTAAAAATAAGTTTTGGGAAATTATAGATGAGTTAAAAGTGTTAGGTGCAGAGGGTATCCTAACCACAGAAATAGAAAAAATGGTATTGTAAAGTGTAAGTAATTTTAGCTAGTGTTTTATAGTTTTTAGCTAAAATAAAAACCAAAGGATGATAAATATGAAAACGTATATAAACCCAGCAAAAAATTCTTGGTCAAAAATCACACAACGTCCTGCTAAGGAATCAAGTGCATTAGGAACTACTGTGAAAAGTGTTTTTGACGAAGTCAAGGCTGAAGGAGATAAAGCTTTAACGAGATTCACGGAAAAATTTGATGGGGTTACTTTGTCAAATTTAAAAGTTTCTAATCAGGAACTAGAAGAAGCTATTCCATTGGTTTCAGAAGAGTTGAAAGCGGCTATTGTTCTAGCTAAAAACAATATTGAGACTTTTCATGCATCTCAAAGAATAGAGAAAAAGGTAATCTCAACTGCTAATGGAGTAAAATGCTGGCAAGAAACGAAACCCATTGAGAAAGTAGGTTTATACATTCCTGGAGGATCCGCACCTTTATTCTCAACCATTTTGATGTTAGGTGTACCTGCAAAAATTGCTGGAGCGACAAAGATTGTTTTGTGTACACCACCTTCTAAAGAAGGTACAATTAATCCTGCTATTTTATATGCTGCACAATTGGTTGGGGTAACAGAAATATATAAATTAGGAGGAATTCAAGCAGTTGCAGCTATGACCTATGGGACAGAATCCGTACCGAGTGTATATAAGATTTTTGGACCGGGGAATCAATATGTAACAGCTGCAAAGCAATTTGCTTTGACACAAGGGTTAGCCATCGATATGCCAGCTGGGCCTAGTGAATTAATGGTCGTCGCAGATAAGGATGCAGACCCTGGTTTTGTTGTTTCTGATTTGCTATCACAAGCAGAACACGGTGCAGATAGTCAAGTTATTTTAGTTACAGAATCTCAAAAGTTAATAGATGATGTTCAATTAGAGTTAGATAAGCAGCTAGGTCAATTACCTAGAAAGGAGATTGCTTTAGAAGCGATTAAAAATTCTAGCGCTATTTTAATAGAAAGTATCGTAGATCAAAATGAAATGATAAATGAATATGCGCCAGAACATTTAATTTTAAACGTATTGAATGAAGATGTATATTTAAGTGAAATTGTAAATGCAGGTTCAGTTTTTATAGGTCCTTTGACCCCAGAGAGTGCTGGTGATTATGCTTCTGGAACAAATCATACCTTGCCAACAAATGGTTATGCTCGTATGTATAGTGGTGTAAACTTAGATGCTTTTACTAAGAAAATCACGTATCAGAAAATATCAGAAGAAGGAATAAAGTCCATTGGGCCAGCTATTGAGTTGATGGCAGCTGCAGAGGGCTTGGACGCTCATAAAAACGCGGTGACATTAAGATTAAAAAGTTTGAAGTAATTTTTTAGCAAATAGCTGTTTGCCAATCGCCGTTTGCCCATGATAAAAAACATAAAGCCTAATGCTAAAATGAAATTCGTTTTAAAAAATATAATAAGAGAAAACGTTGCTAATATGAAGCCATATTCATCTGCAAGAGATGATTTTCAAGGGGTTACTAATGGTATGGTTTTCCTTGATGCGAATGAGAATCCATTTGAAAATGGTGTCAATCGATACCCAGATCCTATGCAAATGACGGTTAAGTCTGAATTGGCTAAAATTAAAGGAGTTCTCCAAGAAAACATTTTGTTAGGAAATGGATCAGATGAAGTAATTGATTTGATTTTTAGGGCTTTTTGTGAGCCCAATAATGATAATATAATTACATTACCACCTTCTTATGGAATGTATGATGTATCAGCAAATTTAAATAATATAGAGATAAGAGAAGTTGTTTTAAACTCTGATTTTCAGCCTAATGTTGAAAAGATTTTAGGGAGTATCGATGCGGCTACAAAAATTGTTTTCTTATGTTCTCCGAACAACCCCTCAGGTAATTTGTTTCACTATTCAAGTATAAAAGCTATTGTAAATGGTTTCAATGGTTTAGTAGTAGTGGATGAGGCATATATAGATTTTGCACCGGAGTCTAGTTGGATAAAGGAGCTGCCTAATCATCCCAATTTAATTGTAAGTCAAACCATGTCTAAAGCATATGGAATGGCAGGAATTCGTTTAGGTGTCTGTTATGCTTCAAAAGAAATCATCTCTGTTTTGAATAAAATTAAGCCGCCTTACAACATTAGTGAATTAACACAAAAGAAAGCTTTAGCGCGTTTGTTGGCATATGAAGATGTAAAAGAAGAGGTAGAAGCTATAAAGGAGGAACGTGGTCAATTAGAAATTGCATTGAAAGAAATTTCTTTTGTGGATAAAATTTATCACAGTGATGCTAATTTCTTGCTGGTAAAAGTCGATGATGCTACATTACGTTATCAAGAACTCATAAAAAGAGGAATTGTAGTACGCAATAGAACAACACAATTATTATGTGAGAACACATTGCGTTTTACAGTAGGAACGATTAAAGAAAATAAAGCTTTGTTAAAAGCTTTAAAAGATATTGAAGAGTAGAAAATTAAAGAGTTAAATATTTGGTGTGGTATATTGTTTTTAGTCAAAATAACACCAATTTTTGATAGATCACTTAATTCTAATAACCCATGAAGAAAGTTTTATTTATAGATAGAGATGGTACACTTTGTATTGAGCCTCCAGTTGATTATCAGTTAGATAGTTTAGAGAAACTTGTTTTTTATCCAAAGGTTTTCCGTTATTTAGCAAGAATTGCAGATGAGTTGGATTATGAACTTGTGATGGTTACCAATCAAGATGGACTAGGTACAGATTCTTTTCCCGAAGATACATTTTGGCCAGCTCAGCACAAAATTATTCAAGCATTTGAGAATGAAGGTGTTGTGTTTAGTACTATTCATATCGATAAAACATTTCCTCATGAAAATGCAGAGACTCGAAAGCCAAGAACGGGTATGTTAACTCAGTATTTTGATAAGGATCGCTATGATTTAGAAAATTCTTTTGTTTTGGGAGATAGAATTACAGACATGGAATTGGCAAAGAATTTAGGTGCAAAAGGAATTCTATTATCAGAAAATTTAGATTTGGGTGCCAGTGAAATAGAATCAGACAAGAATGCTATTTCAGATTGTATTGCCTTGACTTCTAATGATTGGAGAAAAATTTATGAGTTTTTGAAATTAGAGGATAGGGTATATGAAGCTACTAGGAATACAAATGAAACCAAAATTTATATAAAATTAAATTTAGATGGATCTGGTAATAATCATATCTCAACAGGATTAAAGTTCTTTGACCATATGTTAGATCAAATTGGACGACATGGTGCTATGGACCTTACGGTTAAGGTAGAAGGAGATTTGGAAGTTGATGAGCATCATACCATAGAGGATACGATGATCGCCTTGGGAGAATTATTTAATAAAGCTTTAGGGAATAAGTTAGGAATCGAACGTTATGGTTTCTGTTTACCAATGGATGATTGTTTGGCACAAGTTGCTGTAGATTTTGGAGGAAGACCTTGGTTGGTTTGGGAAGCAGAATTTAACAGAGAGAGGATAGGAGATATGCCTACAGAAATGTTTTTACACCTGTTTAAATCTTTTACAGATGGGGCAAAATGTAATCTAAATATCAAAGCCGAAGGTGACAATGAGCATCATAAGATAGAGGGTGTTTTTAAAGCCTTCGCAAAGGCAATGAAAATGGCTGTAAAACGAGATGTAAACAAAATGTTTTTACCAACTACAAAGGGTATACTTTAAATAATAATTTGTTAATATCAAAACGAACTAACTCCAAAAACCTAATAAACAACGGCCAATTATAGAATGAAAATAGGAATTATAAATTATGGTGCTGGAAACATACAATCTATTCGATTTGCTATTGAGCGATTGGGATATGAAGCTGTTTTGAGTAATGATGTAAAAGAAATAAAGGCTGCGGATAAACTGATTTTCCCCGGTGTGGGAGAAGCAAGTTCTGCTATGAAAATGTTAAAAGAAACTGGATTAGATACCTTGATTCCGACCTTAACACAACCTGTTTTAGGCATCTGTTTGGGAATGCAGTTGATGTGTAATCATTCTGAAGAAGGAGACACCAAAGGTTTAGGGATTTTTGATGTAGATATAAAACGTTTTGAAAACATTGTAAAAGTACCTCAAATAGGATGGAATCAAATTACAGGATTGGGTTCTAAGATTTTTAACGATGTAAAAGAAGGCGCTTATATGTATTTGGTTCACAGTTATTATGCTCCCTTGTCAAAAGAAACCATTGCTACCACAGAATACGGAGTGCAATATGCTACAGCTTTGCAAAAAGCCAATTTTTATGGAGTACAATTTCACCCAGAAAAAAGTAGTACAGACGGAGCGAAGATTTTAGAGAATTTTTTGAATCTATAGTTGTTGGTTTATGTGTTGATGGATATTCGTTTTCTGTAACCATCAATACGTAGTAAACAACTAAAAACCAATACAAATGAGAATAATACCAGCCATAGACATAATAGACGGACAGTGTGTACGTTTGTCAAAAGGAGATTACAATACAAAAAAAGTATACAACGAAAATCCGTTGGAAATAGCCAAGCAATTTGAAGCACACGGAATTGAATGTTTGCATTTGGTAGATTTAGATGGAGCTAAAGCAAGTCATATTGTTAATCATAAAGTATTAGAACAAATAGCAACCAAAACCGCTTTAAAAATTGATTTTGGAGGAGGCTTAAAAACCGACGAGGATCTAAAAATTGCATTTGAATCTGGAGCAACTCAAATAACAGGTGGAAGTATAGCAGTTAAAAACACTACTATCTTTAAAAGTTGGATTGCTAAGTTTGGAGTAGACAAAATTATTTTAGGAGCCGATGCAAATAATGAGAAAATTGCGATTAGCGGATGGTTAGAAGAGTCTGATGAAGATCTGATTCCATTTATTCAGGAATATCAAAAAGAAGGAATTCAGTATGTAATTTGTACAGACATTGCCAAAGATGGAATGCTACAAGGACCTTCTTTTGATTTGTATGAAAAAATTTTAAAAGATTGCCCAAACGTAAAATTGATTGCAAGTGGAGGAATTTCTACTTTTGATGAATTACCTCGTTTGAGAGATTTAGGATGTGAAGGTACTATTGTTGGAAAAGCGATTTATGAAAATAGAATTAGCTTAAAACAATTGGAACAGTTTATCTTAAATAGTTAATAGTTTTTAGTTGCTGACAAAAAGCTAATAACTAACAATCAATAACAAACAACCAATAATATGTTAGCAAAAAGAATAGTTCCTTGTTTGGATATCAAAAATGGACGTACTGTTAAAGGAGTTAATTTTGTAGATTTACGGGATGCAGGAGATCCTGTAGCACTAGCAAAAAAATATGCAGAAACTG
Source organism: Wenyingzhuangia sp. (assembly GCF_039768515.1). Taxonomy (NCBI): domain Bacteria; kingdom Pseudomonadati; phylum Bacteroidota; class Flavobacteriia; order Flavobacteriales; family Flavobacteriaceae; genus Wenyingzhuangia; species Wenyingzhuangia sp. The sequence continues at coordinate 4,964 of NZ_JBDNAI010000113.1, read as the reverse complement.
GAGCTGATGAATTGGTCTTCTTAGACATTTCGGCCACTGAAGAAAGAAGGAGAACTTTGGTGAATTTAGTTCGTGATGTAGCTTCTCAAGTAAACATACCTTTTACAGTAGGTGGAGGAATATCATCCGTATCAGATGTTGATATTTTATTGCAAAATGGAGCAGATAAAGTTTCTGTAAACTCTTCAGCAGTAAAAAGACCACAACTGGTTAACGAATTGTCTCAAAAATTTGGCAGTCAATGTGTAGTAGTTGCTATTGATGCCAAACAAATTGAAGGAGAATGGATTGTTCATTTGGTTGGAGGTAAAGTCCCAACAGAATTAAATTTGTTTGATTGGGCAAAAGAAGTAGAACAAAGAGGAGCAGGAGAAATTTTGTTTACTTCTATGAATAACGATGGAACTAAAGACGGTTTTGCTAACGAAGCCTTGTCGCGTTTATCAGATGAATTAAATATACCAATTATTGCTAGTGGAGGTGCAGGGAACATGCAACATTTTGTTGATACTTTTAAACAAGGAAAAGCAGATGCAGCTTTAGCTGCGAGTGTTTTTCATTTTCAAGAGATTGAAATTCCTGAATTGAAGTTAGAATTAAAAAAACAGGGTATCTCTGTAAGATTATAAAAAAAAGAATAATAGTAATGAGTGATTCGTAAAGTCTCACTCTTAACTCAATGATCAGTTTATATATGGAAATTAAATTTGACGAAAAGGGACTAGTTCCTGCAATTATACAAGATGCTGAAACTAAAAATGTATTGATGTTAGGTTACATGAATCAAGATGCATTTGATAAAACTTTAAGTACTAATAAAGTCACTTTTTTCAGTAGATCTAAGAATAGATTATGGACCAAAGGTGAAGAAAGTGGTAATTTTTTAGAGTTGGTTTCTATTAAAAACGATTGTGATAAAGATACTTTATTGATTCAGACCAATCCAATAGGCCCAACGTGTCATAAAGGTACTGACACCTGTTGGGCTGACGAAAACAGAGAGAATTTCGGTTTTTTAACCACTTTAGAGAATATAATTGCAGAACGAGTTAAGAATAAAGATGTTCAAAAGTCATATGTGGCAAGCATGTTTGCTAAAGGAATTAATAAAGTAGCCCAGAAAGTAGGAGAGGAAGCAGTTGAGACTGTTATTGAAGCGATGGATAATAATGATGATTTATTCTTGTATGAGGCAGGAGATTTATTGTTCCACTACTTAATGTTATTGCAAGCGAAGGGATTTACAATGACTGATATTACTGCTGAGTTAAGAAAAAGACAGAAGTAGATTACAAATCCATAAGATCCATAAATGATTTGAAATCTTTCACAAACTCTTTTGTTTTTAAATTAATCTACTAATTGTTGTTATGAAGGACACATTTAAACATCAAGGATTGCGAAATAGACTGGTCTCAGTTTTGAAAACAAAAGGAGTGACAGATCATGCAGTATTAAGCGCGATTAGGGAGATCCCTAGACACTTATTTATGGACGCTAGTTTTGAAGATTACGCATATCAAGATATTGCCTTCCCAATTGGAGCAAAACAAACTATTTCTCAACCTTACACTGTAGGTTTTCAATCGCAGTTGTTGGCTATAAAACCTGGAGAAAAAATTTTAGAAATAGGGACAGGTTCAGGATATCAAACTAGTATTTTGATTCATTTAGGAGCTTTAGTCTATACAATCGAACGTCAGCAAGAGTTGTTTAAAAAAACCCAATCTCTACTTCCTAAATTAGGATTCAAGCCAAAGTATTCATGTTTTGGTGATGGTTATAAGGGTTTAACTCAGTTTTCACCCTTTGATAAAATCATTGTGACTTGTGGTGCACCAGAGGTTCCTAAAGCTTTATTGGCTCAGTTACAAATAGGCGGAAAAATGGTAATTCCCGTTGGAGACAAAGAACAGATGATGACTTTAATCACCAGAAAATCTGCTAAGCTGTTCGACAAGCAATTGATTGAGAAATGTGCTTTTGTCCCTATGTTGAAAGATAAAAGTTTAAAAAACTTTTCTTAGTTGGTTTAGCGTATAAAAGGTCAATGGTATTTCAAAAAACTTCATAAAGTATAATGTTTTTAATTATTTCTAGGGGTTAAAATCACACAAGGAATAATCATTTCTTCTAAAGAAATGCCTCCATGTTGGTAAGTGTTTTTGAAATAATTAGCATAATAGTTTTGTTTGTTAGGGTATATGAAAAAAGTATTGTCTTTTGCAAATATATATGAGCTACTCATGTGCTCCTGCGGTAAAAATATGGATTTTGGGTCATGTTCAGCATAGACATCCTTTTCTTGGTAAGAAATATTTTTACTAGCCTTATACCGAAGATTGGATGAAATTTCTTTACTTCCCATCACTTGTGAGGGCCTACTGCAATTTACTGTTCCGTGATCAGTTGTGATGATCAGTTTTATATTGTCTTTTTGAGCTCTTTGAATCAACTCAAGCATCGAAGAATTTTGAAACCAAGTATTGGAAAGTGCACGATATGATTTGTCGTCAGAAGCTAATTCTCTAATTACCTTAGTATCTGTTTTGGCGTGTGATAACATATCAATAAAATTAAACACAACCACATTAAATTTATTGTCTCTGTATTCATTATATTTTTTCAGAAGTGCTTTACCTGTTTGTTGAGTGGTTATTTTATGATAAGAGAAAGGGAGGTTTTTTTTAAGACTTTTAAGTTGTCTATTTAAAAACTCTTCTTCGTGCATGTTTTTTCCACCTTCGTCATTGTCATTGAGCCAAATGTCCTTGTGTTTGTTGTTCATTTCTAGAGGTGTTAAACCAGAAAATATTGCATTTCGAGCGTATTGTGTTGCCGTTGGTAAAATACTATAATAAGGTATTTCTTTAGGGTTTTTGTAATGTTTTAAAATGGTTTTTTCTAAAACTAAATATTGGTCATATCGTAAATTATCAACAACAAGCACTAACGTTTTATCGTTTTTTTCTATTTCAGGTAAAATAATTTTCTTGAATAGTTGATGAGACAAAACTGGGGCATCATTATCATAGAACCAATCAGAATAATTTTTTTTGATAAATTTAAAGAAGATTTGGTTTGCTTCTTGTTTTTGACTTTCTAGAATCCCGAGTAAACCAACATCGTCTATGTTTTCTAGCTCTAACTCCCAGTAAATTAATTTTTTATAGACTGCTACCCATTGTTCGTGGGAATTAACTGCTGCTAATTCTATAGAAATTTTTCGAAATTCTTGTTGGTAGTTTATCGTAGTCCTTTCACTAACCAACCTAGAGTGATCTAAGTTCTTTTTTAAACTGAGTAGGATTTGATTAGGGTTGACTGGTTTGATAAGGTAGTCAGCAATTTTGGAGCCAATAGCTTCTTCCATCAAATACTCTTCTTCACTTTTAGTGATCATTATGACAGGAATTGTGTTTTTTATGTTTTTGATTTCTATCAACGTTTCTAAGCCACTAAGCCCCGGCATATTTTCATCTAAAAAAATAACATCATAATTGTTTTCTTTAACCAATTCAATAGCATCAGCACCATTAGTGCAAGACGAGACGTTATAGTTTTTTTTCTCCAAAAAGAGTATATGAGGTGTTAAAAGATTGATTTCATCGTCAATCCAAAGGATTTCTATTGTATTCATCATGTTAAGAATAAGTATTTACTAAATATAAGAATTTAGATTTTTATATTTGCACCATTCAAAAAGTACAAAATATTGAAAACTCCTGTTAATAAAGTTAAAATAATAAACGATCCAATTTACGGTTTTATTACTATACCTAACCAATTAATTTTTGAATTGATTGAGCATCCATATTTTCAACGCTTAAGGAGGATAACGCAGATGGGTATGTCTAATTTAGTTTATCCAGGAGCCCATCACACAAGGTTTCATCATGCAGTTGGCTGCATGCATTTGATGCAGAAGGCAGTCACAGTGCTGATTAACAAAGGGGTAAGAATCACAGAAGATGAAAAAAATGGTGTTTTTATCGCTATTCTCTTACATGATATTGGACATGGTCCCTATTCTCATGCTTTGGAGAACAGTATTGTTGATGGGGTAAGTCATGAATCTATTTCATTGTTGTTTATGAAGGAGTTGAACAAAGAATTTAAAGGAGACTTGACTTTAGCCATTGAGATTTTTGAGGGTAGATATCCTAGGAAATTTTTAAATCAACTTGTCTCTAGTCAATTAGATATTGATAGGATGGATTACTTGAAAAGAGATAGCTTTTATACTGGGGTTGCTGAAGGCAACATAAGTTCAGAACGACTGATTGATATGCTCAATGTTGTGGAAGGACAACTCGTAGTCGAAGAAAAAGGAATTTACTCAGTAGAAAAGTTTATTGTGGGTAGAAGATTAATGTATTGGCAAGTATATTTACACAAGGCAGGGGTTGTCGCTGAAAAAATGTTGGTAAATTTGTTAGCAAGAGCAAAATATCTAGCCAATAAAGGAGTTCAGCTATCGTCTAGTAGAGCTTTAAACTATTTCTTATACAAGGATGTTGAAGATGCCTTCACCCTTGAAACCCTCAAAACTTTTTCTAGGTTAGATGATTATGATATTTTATCAGCTATAAAAGATTGGATAAGTCATGAGGATAAAATATTGTCTCAATTATCTGAGATGATCATTAACAGGAATTTATTAAAAGTAGAATTGAGCAGTAAACCTTATGGCGAAGATTATCTTCAAAAAGTCAAAGATCAAATGGAAGAAAAAGGATGGTCGAAAGAAGATTTAAGTTATTTTTTTGTTCATGATACTATTTCTAATCAGGCATATAGCGATATTTCAAGTAAAATATACCTATATTATAAAGATGGAAATATTGTTGATATTGTAGAAGCTTCAGATCAATTGAACATACAAGCATTGACCAAACCCGTAGTGAAACATTTTCTTTGCTATCCAAAAGGCATCAAAATAGCTTAAATAAGATTTAATTTTT
>NZ_JBDNAI010000019.1:0-3948 GCF_039768515.1 Wenyingzhuangia sp. | reverse complement strand
TCTGCTTTTCCCAGGTAGGCTTAACTGCAGCTCAGCCATCAGATCGGCAAAACTCCCTTTGACCTTTCCTTCTAGACCAATTTTGGTAGGAGGAATCTTCACTCCTTGGGAAAGAGGAAGTAAATGGGTATTCAGTTCTGCATGGTCAATAGCTAAATCAATTGAAGCCGAATTGCGTAAAGCTTCACTTGTAAGTTCAGTATATTTAAGACTTAAACTTCCCGCCAATTTAAAAGGGCTTGAATTTAGATTAAGGCTTGTTAATTGAATTTTTGAAGGTGTGAAATTTATGTCTCCTGATAAATCCACCGATTCATCATAGTCCTCCAGAAAGAGAGACATCGAATCCATACTTGTACTAAACTCTTTTTCCTCCAAAAGCACATTAGTAAGGGCAAATTCAATGGAAGAAAAACGCTCTGTCTTTCCTGCTTGTCTATTGGAAAGAATCAGTATACCCTCTTCTACCAACAGATGGGCAATGCTTGTACTTGGTGGCTGCTTGGTAGAATCTCTTTTGAGTTTATTGACAAACTGTTTTAAGTTGGATAAATCTTCGTTTTGGTAGGTTGTCAGATGTAATTCTGGAGAAATTATGTGTAGCGAGCTAAAGTCATAATCTCCTCTAAGGACATTCTCTAACTCGGTTAAATCTAATTTAATTTGTGAGATGAGTAATAATGTATCTTTTCTGTGGTCACGAATGAGCACATCGTCAAATTGGATTTTTCCCTGAAGATTAATTTTTGCTTTACCAACTTCTATAGCAGTATCAAAATTATCATTCACTTTTTGGGTGATGGAGTTTGCCAATTGTGTTTGAACTTTTTCTGATGAAAAAAACACCACAAACGCAGCAACTGCTAGCACTATGAGTGCAAGGATGAAGGCCGCTATTTTACGAAGATTTTTGATGAGAAAAGTGTAAATTTACAATTCGTTAAAGTTACTAAATGATTGAACAAAAACCATGCTATATTTTAGCCATTGAATCTTCATGTGATGATACTGCAGCTGCAGTGTTAAAAAACGACATTGTTTTGTCAAATAGTATTGCCAATCAATCTATACATGAGGCCTATGGTGGGGTTGTCCCAGAACTTGCTTCCCGAGCGCACCAGCAAAACATCGTACCTGTCGTTGATCAGGCAATAAAAAAAGCCGGAATCTCCAAACAGGATTTATCAGCGATAGCCTACACGAGGGGCCCAGGATTACTAGGGTCTCTGCTTGTTGGAACTTCATTTGCTAAGTCTTTGAGCATGGGATTATCCATTCCGTTGATAGAAGTAAATCACTTACAAGGACATTTACTCAGTCATTTTATTGACGATGGAAACCCAAATCCACAGTTCCCATTTCTTGGAATTACGGTCTCTGGAGGACATACGCAGATTGTGAAAGTGACCAATCATTTTGATATGGAAGAAATAGGAAGAACATTAGACGACGCAATAGGCGAAGCTTTTGACAAATGCGGGAAAGTTTTGGGTTTAGGCTACCCAGCAGGACCACATATTGACCGATTAGCTAAGGAAGGGAATGCTAAGGCTTTTCACTTCCCAATCCCTAAAGTTAGTGGTCTAGATGTTAGTTACAGTGGCTTTAAAACCGCCGTGATTAACTTTTTGCACAAAAACACACAAAAAAATGATGCATTTATTAAAGAAAATTTAGCTGATTTGTGTGCCTCCATTCAACACACATTGATTGAAATTATTTTCACAAAAATAACGAAGGCCGTAGAGCTCACTGGCATCACTGAGATTGCCATTGGTGGTGGGGTTTCTGCCAACTCAGGCTTACGAAATAAGCTACAAGAAACTGCAAAAGAGAACGGTTGGACTGTACACATTCCCCCTTTTGCATTTACAACTGACAATGCGGCCATGATTGGAATTGTTGGATATTTAAAATATCGTCAAGAATCATATGGCACGCTCGATCAGTCTGCCACCGCTCGCTTACCTATTTAATATGGATTTATTTTACCTACCCGAACTTGAACAAACCACAGGTGATCTTCTTTTTTCAAAAGAAGAGAGTAAACACATCAATAAAGTCCTTCGTAAAAAACAAGGAGAAAAGGTTAGCGCAACCAATGGAAAAGGACTAGAAGTAGTCATTCAACTTACCGTTTTAGGAACAAACCAAGTTCATGGAATAATTATTGAAGCCAAAGAGCACCCTCCACTCCCCTATCAATTGCATATTGCAATTTCACCAACAAAAAACATGAGCCGCTTTGAATGGTTTTTAGAAAAAGCTACCGAAATTGGTATACATCAAATCACTCCGCTGTTGTGTTCGCATTCTGAGCGAAAAACCATTAAACCCGAACGTTTAGAAAAAATCATAACTGCTGCTCTTAAGCAATCCCAACAATTTTATCGTCCGCAATTGAACCCCTTAACATCTTACAAAACCTTCATTGACAAAAACGCCAATGGATTGATTGCACATTGCAGAGAAGGAGATAAACCATCCTTGTTTTCTGAGGCAAGTGTAGCGGGTCAACTTACTATTCTGATCGGTCCAGAGGGAGACTTCAGTGAAGAAGAAATTAAGCAAGCACTCAACAAAAACTTCAAAGCCATTAATCTTGGAAAACAACGCCTCAGAACAGAAACAGCAGCCATTGTTGCTTGCCATACCATTGCGCTAAAAGCACAATAATTTTTTTCTATCTTTAATACATGAATCCAAACCAACTAGCACAGGGAATTGTACGCGCAATCATCTATTCAATTTTAATCGGATTAGGTGTATATGCTATCTATCTGTTGAGTTCCTTAATTGTTTTTATTGCAATTGCGGCCGTCACTTCTTTGATTGGAAGACCCATTACAGTTTTCCTAAAACAGAAACTTAAATTCAATAACTCAATTGCTGTCATAAGCACGATGAGTATTTTAATCATCCTACTTTTTGGGATACTCTCTTTATTTGTACCACTGATTATCCAGCAAGGAGAAAACTTATCATTGCTCGATGTAAACGCACTTGAAACAAAAATCAATCTACTTTTTGAAGAAATTGCGATCTATTTCAACTGGCAAGAAACCAATTGGAAAAATTGGCTCTTAGAAAAAGATTGGATGAATACATTAAACCTTGAAGTACTTCCTGAGTTTTTAAACTCACTATTAGGGTGGGTCTCTGGGTTCACTGTTGCACTCTTTTCAATCCTCTTTATCACTTTCTTTTTACTAAAAGACGCTCAATTGATGGAACGAACCGTTTTACTACTCTTCAGTAGTAAAAACCACAGTCGATTGCAGGCTTCATTTGAAAAAATCAAAAATCTCCTTTCACGCTATTTCATTGGTCTATTACTTCAAATAAGCATCCTTTTCGTAATCTATAGTATCATTTTGGTGATTTTTGGCATCAAAAACGCCCTAATCATAGCCTTCCTTTGTGCTTTACTCAATTTAATTCCCTACATCGGTCCACTCATAGGTGGTATGCTAATGTTGCTACTTACCATGACTGCGAACCTTGAGGCTGACTTTAGCTCGGTTATTTTGCCCAAAAGTTTATACGTAATGATCGGTTTCGTTTTGGGGCAATTGGTGGACAACTTTTTCAGTCAACCCTATATATTTTCGAACTCAGTTAAATCACATCCATTAGAAATTTTCATTGTTATTCTTATATCAGGAATCTTATTTGGAACCGTTGGTTTGATCGTAGCTATTCCATGCTACACTGCATTGAAAGTGATTTTTAAAGAATTTTATGCAGATAATAAAATTGTTCAATCGCTAACCAAAGATTTATGAAAAAGCTAAATCTCTTTGCTCTTATGGCTTTCATTTTTCTAGGAAAAACGACTCTTGAGGCGCAAAAATTATCTCGGATCGAGAAGAAAATTGTTCAAAAAGTAAAAACCTATGAGGTCGAATCCGTTGCTTTCCTAGAAAAAGTAGTTAACATAAACAGTGG
>NZ_JBDNAI010000018.1:0-3648 GCF_039768515.1 Wenyingzhuangia sp. | reverse complement strand
TGTTAGATGGAGCTAATACTTACGAAGAGGCAAGCATTGATAATGCAGAAACAGTGAACCCACGTTTTCAACCAGCAGCGATTGAAAGTGGAAATAATCGTTTCAAAAATAGATTAGAATCTGTATTTACCAGACTACAATACAACTATAACGAGAAGTACTTGTTGTCTGCGGTTTTCCGTAGGGATGTTTCTTCAAAATTTAATGAAGGTTACAATGTTGGGTATTTCCCTTCCGTATCTTTAGGGTGGAATATTTCAGATGAATCTTTTTTAAAAGACAACCAATTGATTAGTGGCTTAAAATTAAGAGCTAGTTATGGTACTATTGGAAATGATAAAATTAATGGAGATTTTCCTTACATAGGTTTGTTAAATGGTGAAGGAGCCTATAGTACTAATGAAGAGCTAGTAGAAGCAGATTTGTTAGTTGGTGTAGCTGAAGGAAAATTAGGGAATCCATACTTGCAATGGGAAACAAATACAACAGCTAACGTCGGTTTAGATTTTTCTATCATGCAAAATAGATTAACCTTTACGGCTGATGTTTATAAAAAAATAACAGATGATTTATTGATTAGTGCTGAATCATCAGCTTTGACAGGTGTAGCTGGTATTGGATCAAGTTCTCCTTTTATCAATGCAGGTTCTGTAGAAAATTCTGGAATTGAGTTTTTAGTTTCCTACAGAGATCAATTGTCAAAAGATTTTAAATTCAATGCTAGTTTTAATTTTGCAACCCTTAAAAACGAAGTGACATATGTTGGAAATTTAGCTGGTTTTGAACAAGGAGGTGCTTTCGCTGTAGGTTCAGGAATTTTACCTTCAAGAATGGAAGCAGGTCATTCTCTAGGTTATTTTTATGGATACAAAACTAACGGGATATATCAAAATCAAGCAGAAATAGATCTGTTAGATGCTACGGCTCCAGCAGATAAAGATGGTGAACCTCAAAAATACCATACTGGAGCTGGTGTAGGAGACTTAAGATTTGTAGACACCAATGGAGATGGAATAATATCCGAAAAAGACAAAACTGATATTGGAGACCCTATTGCTGACTTAACTGCCGGTTTAAATCTTGGGTTTACCTATAAGAATATAGATTTTGTTGCCTCTGCTATAGGATCTTTTGGTAATGAAATGGTTAGAGACTATGAACGTTTGAATCTTCTAGCTAACAAAAGTACCCGTGTATTAGATAGATGGACAAGCACTAATGCAAGTAATACAATACCAAGAGCAACCAGTGGAGCCTCTATCAATACAGATTTATTTTCAGATTATTTTGTAGAAGATGCTTCTTATATCAGAATACAAAATGTACAAGTAGGTTACAATTTTGACAAAAAATTATTAGATAAAATGGGGATGACAAATTTAAGACTCTTCTTGTCCGCAAATAACTTACATACGTTCACTGATTATTCAGGATATGATCCTTCAGCATCTAGTGGAGATCCGATTGGAGGTGGAATAGATAGAGGGTTTTATCCAGTATCTACGACATTTATTTTGGGACTTAATTTAACTTTTTAAAAAATTATACCATGAAAATATTTACAATAAAAAAATATACTAAAATCGTTACCTTAAGCATGGCATTAGGTTCCATGTTCGTGGCTTGTGATAGTTTTACCAATGATTTAAAGCCTGTGAGTGATGTGTCAGATGACTATTTTAGAACACAAGAAGAATATGAGAAAGCATTAATTGGTGCTTATGATATGTTGCAAAGTACTTATTTGAATACGCTAACTATTGTAGGAGCCTCAGATGACATCATTTTAGGTGGTGATCCCAATACATATGATCAGCCTACGCTGCAAAGAGTAGATAAAATGGATCATACCCCGGATGACAATAATCAACTAAGAGATATTTGGAAATTTATGTATGCTGCCATGGGGAGGGCAAATTATATCTTGGAGTTTAAAGACAATATCGATTTTGAGGGAAAAGATGAAATCATTGCTCAAGCTTATTTCTTGAGAGCATACTACGCTTTTGAGTTGACTAAGTTTTTTGGGGATATTCCTTTAGTGGTTGAAAAAAGAGATGGCGTTGATAGGATTCAAGACAAAAGAATTAGAATCGGAGAGCAGTATGATGTAAATCGTGTTGGGAGCATTGCAGCTGTGTATGCATTGATTGAAGAGGACCTTAAAGAGGCTATACCTAACTTGCCAGACACTCAAGATATGAAATACGAAATATCTAAGGGGGCGGCTCAAGCTTTATTAGGTAAGGTTTATTTGTTTCACGGAACTTTTGATAGTCGTCAGTATGCTAATGCTGCAGCACAACTGAATGATGTGATAGATAGTGAAGAATATAGCCTCGCAAACTTGTCTACATTATTTGAAAAAAGTGGTGAAAATGGTGTTGAGTCCGTTTTTGAAGTTCAGTACACTAGTGTCGAAGGTGCAGGTTGGGATTGTATACAGTGTAGTGAAGGGAATTATCTACCACAAAATAATGCACCAAGAGATCATACAGGTCCAAAATATACTGCAGGTTGGGGTTTCAGTTTACCGACCCAACAGCTGTATGATGCATATCAAGCCGGAGATAAAAGAAAGGCGATAACGATATTAGAACCAGCTACTAGTGAGTACACGCCAAGTAGAGAAAACACCGGTTATTTTTCAAAGAAATATCTTCCAACTAGAGCAAATGATGGTACAAGAGCTGGAAGCGATCCATTAAACTGGGACAATAATTATAGAGCTATACGTTATGCAGATGTTTTGTTAATGGCTGCTGAGGCAGAAGTTCAGAGTAGTGGGTCTGTTTCCAATGCAATAGATCACTTGAATGAAGTAAGAGCAAGAGCTTTTGGTGATAATTCACATGATTATCCATACAATGGTGAATCTGATTTGTTAGGAGCTATTTATAATGAGAGACGTATTGAGTTGGCTGGAGAAGGACACAGATTTTTTGATTTGGTTAGGACAGGGAAAGCAGTCATTGCTTTTGATGTATACAATGCTACCAAACCTGCTGACTTTGGAGAAGTTTCTTATGAGGAAAACAAAAATGAGGTATTTCCTATTCCTCTTGTTGAATTAGAGCTGGCCAACGCCGTAACAAGATGGGGACAAAACCAGGGATATTAAAGAAAATGAGTATGAACAACAAAAATAGAGTATTAATAACTAAATTAAATATTATGAATTTTTTAAAAACAGGAATGAGTGCCTTGCTATGTGTAGGGCTTATGGTATCATGTACCAAAAAAGATGATCCAATAGATAGTGCATCTGGGATTGCAGATTTAAGTTTTACAATAGAAGCATCAGGTCTAGGAAATATTGTAAGTGTGACGCCTTCAGCAACTGGAGCTTCTTCTTTTTCAGTAGACTTCGGTACAGATGCAACAGATGATGTTTTAGCAACTGTAGGTCCAAAAGTTTCTTATACTTACCCTTCAGTAGCAGCAACTTATGACATTACGGTTACTGCTTCTGCTACAGGTGCAGATGATGCGGTTTTAACCAAATCTTACACGGTAGCTGTTGAGGCTTCTGATATCGTTGGGAGATGGCTGTTGTTACACGAGGCTGGAGCTTTAGCAGTGGGGCCTAATTTAGAGAACGTAACCTCTTGGTGGTCAAATGATTTGGCAGCCGTAAAAACAAGAGAT
>NZ_JBDNAI010000112.1:0-3323 GCF_039768515.1 Wenyingzhuangia sp. | reverse complement strand
CGGGTGATGATATCTTTATCATAGGACTGAAAAATGGTAGGGTTTTTGTTGAAAAAGCAGCAGGTGGAACAAACAATTTTACCAGGGTTTATCAAGCCACTACAGGAAAAACTTTTGATCATGGAAGAGTCCACATTGCCAATGGGAAGCTGTATTATTATTTGATGGAAAATGCTTCAGGAAACGCACAACCTTTATACCTTCAAGTCATTGATTTGGATATCATACAAGCACCGTTTAGGATAACATTAACCTCTCCTTTTGAGGGTAAAACTTATGATGTTGGGGAGACCATCACCCTTTCGGCCAATGCTATCGATGAAAATGGAAGTATAGATAAGGTGGCTTTCATGATCGATGACAATATAATTCATGAAGACTTTACACCTCCCTATTCGGTAGATTGGTCAACAAACGTAGTAGGAACATATAGTCTTAAAGCAGTTGCTTACAATACATCCGATGAAATGGTAGCCACCCAAAATATGATCTTAGAGGTTCAAGTCTATGATCCAACTGATTTGACAGGGGATGTTTACCGAATTAAGAATTTGGTTACGGGTAAATACCTTCATTCTGTAGGTTCAGATGTAGTCGAAAGCAGTAATGGTGTTAATGTCGCTGAGGGTGATAAAGAATGGGCGTTTGTTAGAGTAGGGGCGTATTATAATATTGAAAGTAAAAGGTCTGATCGAGGAATTTTAAGAGCGGCTGGAAATCCACCAAATGACATCATAAGTACAGGATTTAGTGCTCCTACAGATGTGTCTGATAAGTTATTTACGGTTGTTTACAACATTAACGAAGGCTCTTATCAATTTAAAACCAAAACAGGCTCAAATTATATATATCAAAATGAAGATGGCGTTATCGAACATCTTTTAAGAGCAGATGATAGGTCTAAATGGTTGATTGAATCCACATCGTTGAGTACTCAAAGCGTGAAAGAAAATGCTATTCAAGTAAAGATTTCCCCTAATCCAACTAAAAATAATTTTACGATTTCACGAAACAAAGAAACGAGTGCTAAAATTCAGATTTACGATATGCTAGGCCAAATGATTTACGATCGCGCAACGCTAGAACCTATGGTTAATATAGAAAATAACGGTCGTTTTAAGCCAGGTTTATATCTGATAAGAATCATAGATGAAGATCAGCGAGTCTTCCATTCCAAACTTATTGTTGAATAATTTTGAAAGCATAAAGAGGTTAAGTGTAATTGCACGCTTAACTTCTTTTACTCAAATAACACGATATTAACAACATCGCTCTATGCTTGAATATAAGAGACAGTGCAGGATGGTTTATTTTAGAAAACAAATTATTTTTCCTTCCCTAATTTTACCGCTGTAAATAAAATATACTGTTGTAGAGATGTCGTGTACGATTCAAGAAAAGGAGTTGTAATGATGTTAAGCTTCAGATGTATCACTGGTAGATTTCCATGTTGAATAAGAAAAAATTAGAGATAAATTTAATCATACACCAATGAAAAAAAAACCTACTTTTAGCATTACTAGTTTACTTTTTTTAAGTTTTTTAATTGTGACTTTGACCTCTAGTTTGTACGGTCAAACAATAGAAAAGGCTAAAGAATTATCTGTTTCGGAAGGATTTATAAACCCCGTAGGCTTTTACGACAACACTCCTTCTTTTTCATGGAAACTACCCGTTTCTGAAAGTATCAAAAGTCAGACTGCATACCGAATTGTAGTTGCAACGAATAAAGATTTATTACCAAACAGTTCGGATTTATGGGATTCACAAAAACAAAATTCAGAGCAGTCTACTTGGATAAATTATAGAGGTGTTGATTTGGAATCTCGTCAAAAAGTGTTCTGGCAAATAAAATACTGGGATCAAGATGGAAAAGCTTCGGAGTGGAGTGACATCAATAATTTTGAATTGGGCTTATTAAGTAATGAGGATTGGAGTGCCAAATGGATCGGTCTAGATACCAAGAAAGAGCAGGTAATGGGAAGTCAAGATAATATTGTACACAGGCCACAATATTTGAGAAAAGAATTTAAATTGTCAAATGATGTTGTTTCTGCAAGATTATACATGACAGCAAAAGGTGTTTTTGATGTTTCTATAAATGGCACAAACGTAAGCGGAGATGTAATGCCTCCAGGCTACACCCCTTATAAAAAGAGAATTGAGACCATTACTTACAACGTAACCAACCTTATAGCTTCTGGACAGAACACCATTGGTGTTGAAGTAGCGCCAGGATGGTTCTCTGGACGTATGGGATGGATGCATTCCCTGTGGAAGGATACGGAAACTCCAAAGGTAATATGCCAACTAGAATTTACCTTGAAAGATGGTTCACAGGTGACTGTTATTTCTGATGAAAGTTGGAAAGGAACGACTAACGGACCGATAAGACTATCTGAAATTTACGATGGGGAGACCTATGATGCTAATTTAGAAATGCCAAATTGGACCACGAATCAGTTCAATGACAACAATTGGCAACCGGTTAATGCATTCGATATTTCAGGAACACTTCGTTTAGAACCAAAAAGACAGACGACTGTAAAAGCTAAAATGCAATTGCCAACGAGAGAAGTTTTAAAAAAGGAAGGAACCACTATTTTTGATTTAAAGCAAAACATGGTTGGTGTTCCTTTGCTTAGAGTACCTATGAAAAAAGGCGAGACTTTAAAAGTTAGATTTGCAGAAATGTTATCACCAAATGGTTCTTTTTATACAAAAAATTACAGAGGTGCACTATCAACAGATTATTATACGGCTAGTGAAGATGGCGTTATAGAATACACACCAAAATTCACATTTCATGGATTTAGGTATGTGGAATTAAGTGGTTACGATACAACAAAAGAACCTTCAAAAGATTGGGTCACAGGTGTTGTACAGTATTCAGATTTTGAAGAGAATGGAACTTTTACTTCTTCTCACGAAAAGCTAAACCAGTTGCAAAGTAATATTGTTTGGGGTTTAAGAGGTAATTTCTTTGATATCCCTACAGATTGTCCACAACGTGATGAACGTATGGGATGGACTGGTGATGCACAAGTATTTGGACCCACCTCAATGTTCAATGCTGATGTTTATAAGTTTTGGGGAAGTTGGTTGCAGAGTGTAAGAGAATCGCAATACGAAAACGGTGGAATTCCTTTTGTCGTTCCAGATGTGTTGTATAACAATAAAGTAAGCTCTGGTTGGGGAGATGTATGTACGATTATACCTTGGAAAATCTATTTAAGAACAGGAGACATAACAATTCTTGAAGAAAATTATGAAATGATGAAGGGATGGTTAGCTCATCACAAATCGTCTTCTAAGGAATATGT
>NZ_JBDNAI010000017.1:0-18592 GCF_039768515.1 Wenyingzhuangia sp. | reverse complement strand
TTGGGTTTGGGTACAGCATCCCTTTTTGTTTAGAAGATATTTGCAGGGGGCTAGATAAAATGGGATCTCCTTCTAATGTAAAGGACTCATCTGCATAGATCTCTAAACTTCCATCGTCTTGTATTTCGGGTTGTATGTATATGGTATGGGGAATTCCTGCGGTTTTGATGGCTTGCCCTATGGCTGCAGCATCTGCTTGTGCAGGTATGTTTACAATAGAGGTTGCATTTGTTGCTGTTTGTCTCATGATAAAGCTACGACCATTGGCATCGTTTAAAGCAGCAAGTTCTTCTGCCGTGAACCTGATGGGGGTGCCTTTGGTGCCATATACACTTGGAACTGAAACACTCCCACCTCCTGTTAATGATATGGCTACTTCAGCTTCTGGTCCAATAATGGGATATTTTGATGTATCATGCGTAGAATGGCTCAGCTCATAGGCATCCCAGGTAAAACTCATATGATATTGTTCGTAAGGCTCACTTAATATTGTTGATTCGGTTAATCTAAATTCTGAATCGGTATTAGACATGATTGTTTTATATGCATCGCTTAGAAAGTATAGTGAGGGTGGTGAATTGGTAAAGTTTATATAGGTTGCACTCAATGTAGATCCATCATTTCCTATATTAATCGCTGATACAACTAATATCCCATTGGGTATTTGAAATTCAACAGCAGGCGCACTTCCCGGATCATCGAGGGTTTTTACCATTTGGGTTTGTGCGATAAGAGGGTTTAGTAAGCCAATGCCTAGCATCAGCAGAATGGTTAAAAATATAGTTGATTTTTTCATAAAACAATGATTTAAGTTCATAATAATTATCAAATATATAATTTTATACTATTAATATTATATTAATCACAATAAAAAAACCATATTTATTCATAAAACCAATAAAAACGGGCAAAGAACTGAGGAAAACTCAAAAGAAACAGCTACAAAAATAAAAAGAATAACCCTTACCAAAGGTTTTGATATCAATAAGCATCTACATCAATATTGACTCTAATGGCTCGAAAACGACCAATGGCATCAAACATATTTTGTACCTTTTGAAGATGGGCTTTGGTATCTGGCACAGATTGTTTCGGTGGTATTTTGATCAAAATTTTCTTGATGTATAGATTTCGAACCCTAGCCACAGCAGGAGAAGTTGGACCCAATAAGTGTTTGCCAAAACTATTCTTCAAAGATTTCCCTAGCCAATCTGCGCCTTCGTTTAACAAATTGAAATCTTTGTGTTTTAAGGTCAATTGTATCATTCTGAAGTGTGGAGGATAGAAAAAATTACGTCTGTCAGAAATTTGTTCCTCGTACATTTGCACATAACTGTTGGTGGTGACCTGCTGAAGAATTTGGTGGTAAGGGTTAAACGTTTGTATCAACACCTGTCCTTGCTTTTTATTTCTTCCCGAACGACCAGCCACTTGTGTCAGCATTTGAAAACTACGTTCATGGGCTCTAAAATCAGGAAAATTTAACATGTTGTCTGCATTCAAAACCCCAACCAATGTAACATTCTTAAAATCTAATCCTTTAGATAACATTTGCGTCCCAACAAGTATATCTATTTCTCCATGCTGAAAAGCCTCTATGATTTTGGCATATCCATATTTTCCTCTAGTGGTATCCAAATCCAAACGCCCTATATGATGATCAGGAAAAAGGGTTAACAATTCATTTTCTATTTGCTCGGTTCCAAAACCTTTACTAGATAGATCTGCACTGCCGCAGGCATCACATTTTAAGGGAATAGCCCTGTGGTATCCACAGTAATGACAACGAAGTTCGTGTTTGAATTTGTGCTCTGTCAAACTCACATCGCAATTGGGACATTGAGGACTGACCCCACAAGTTTCGCAGGCGATTAAAGGAGCAAAACCGCGTCTGTTTTGAAACAAAATCACTTGTTCTTTAACTTCTAAAGTCTCCTTCATCGCTGTCAACAGGGTGTCTGAAAAATGCCCGGTCATCCTCTTTTTTTTATGCTTTTCCTTAAGGTCTACCAAATGAATGTTTGGCATTTGAACTTGACCGAATCTTCGGTTCAAACTGACCAGGCCATATTTTCCATTTTTTGCATTGTAAAAAGATTCTAAACTAGGAGTTGCAGAACCTAACACTATTTTAGATTTATGCATTTTGGCCAATACTATACCTGCGTCTCTTGCATGGTATCTTGGTGCAGGGTCGTATTGCTTGTATGAAGCTTCATGTTCTTCATCAACTATGATCAGTCCTAAATGGCTAAAGGGCAACAAAATGGCAGAACGTGTTCCCAAAACAATCTTCGCTTTTGCAGAGCCCTTTAAAATATGATTCCACACCTCTGCCCTCTCGTTTTGTGAATATTTAGAATGATACACACTTAGCTGGTCACCAAAAAAACGTTGTAACCTTATAATGAGTTGTGTTGTCAAGGCAATTTCTGGCACTAAAAACAATACTTGCTGCCCCTGATCGATGACTTGCTGCATGAGATGGGCATAAATTTCTGTCTTTCCACTACCCGTCACCCCATGAAACAAGCAAATATCACTTTGTTCAACTATAGTTTTAATGTTCTCAAGAGCAATGGACTGGTCTGTACTTAGAGTTGGAATTTGTTGAGATGCTTCTCCAAAAGATACCCTATCCGTTTGCAATTCGTAAACCTCAAAAATTCCTTTTTTTTCTAATCCCTTACAAACAGCTGCACTTATGCCCGACTTCTGTAATAATTCTTTCTTTTTAAGGGGGTTTTTACTTTTTGCTAGTTCCGAAAAATAACAAAGTACCAGCGTGCGTTGCTTCTCTGATCTTGACAAGAACTTTAGCAGTTCTTCCAGCTTGTTCTCCCATGCAGTATCCAACCGAATATAAGAAACCATTTTGGGTTGGTATTGCTCGTATATTTCTTCTTTCAAACGAATTGCCTCTTGAGCAATCATGGTTTTTAACGTAGGGAATACTTGTTTTTTAGAAAGAATTTTAGACACCTGAGAAATGGATATTTGCGACTGTCTTTGCAGCGCCTCATAAATCAGGTAAGCGTCAGAGGATAATAAATCATGATCCGTGAAATCTGGATTTGACAAAACGATGGTTTCACTTTCCAATAAAAACACCGAAGGGAAAGCCGCTTTTAACACTTCTCCCAAAGCACACATATAATAAGAGGAAATCCAAGCCCAATGTTTCAGTTGTAACTCCGTTAAGATGGGGGTGTCATCTAAAATCTGCTCGATATCCTTTGCGTCGTATATTTGGGGTTCTTGCTGATGAATTTTATAAACAATACCTGTGTAAATTTTACTTTTTCCAAAAGGAACAGCTACCCTCATTCCGATCTCTAGAAAATCTGATTCTTCTTGAGTAATACGATAGGTAAACTGTCGTTCAAGAGGCAGAGGCAATAAAACATCAATAAAATAGGAGTCAAACAACAAATGCTTATTTTTTTTTCTAGTACCTACAAAGAAATAGGATTTAGAATGGAGTTCAAAAAAATAAGTTATAAAAAACCAATTTTTTTAAGACAAAATACGATAGGTTCAAAGGCATTTCACCGACACAGAAAATTATGTTAAAACAGGAATTTATGAGTTACCTATCTCAAGGAAGTTAAAATTTCCAATAAGTGTAAACGCCTATGCCCTTATCAAACAATACTTCCTTCTGCACTAAATTTTGAGCAATGGGTTGTTGCGTATGGATGCCTAGTATCATGTGATCGGTTTCTAATTGTATCCCAAGATTTGCGTTTGCCATATAGCCTTTTGTTCGTTTGTCTACGATACCAAACCTTTCAGCTGCTAAAAAAGAATCATAGCTAAAACCTATAATGGGTGCCACACTAAAATCATGGCCGGTAGAAAAAACATAGGTACTGCTAAGATTTATTTGGGTTTGATTTCCAAATTTAAATTCGTCTTTATTTTTTCCTTTTACAAAATACATCGCACTCAAGTTCACTGCCCATTTGGATTGCGTATAATGGTATTGAAAGGGTAGCAAAACATCTAGACTTCCTGTACCCAATTGGATTGCAGAAATTTGATTTGGGTTTGTATTTTCGATATCAAAGCTCCCTGTTGGTAGTTTAACCCCCATTCCAAACTTCAAACGATGGTGATTAGCAGAAGGCAAAAGATCAATCAATCCATATACACTAATATCTCCCAAACCTCTATTGTTTTGAACTCCAGCATCATTGATTCTTTCATTAAATTTATAGGGCAACAAAGTGTTGACTTGTATTCTGTCGGTCATTTGATATTGAGTGGTCAAACTTAGGGTATGGGTATGGTCATTTGCTAAAGGAGCTGCATCATTAGCATAGTTTTGAATGGATTGAAAATGCAGGTAATTGTATGAAAACCCGACATAATTACCTCCGAGTACGTTTGCAAAACTGTTGCTATTTGAAGAACCACAACTACAAATATCACAAGCATAAACTCCTAAGGAACATAAAAACATAGACAACGTAAAAAATAGCTTAATTCGGGTTTGCATAACGTTCATCGTTTAAAAATTCATAATCTGTTAAAGTCTTTAGAAAGGCCAAAATGGCTACTTTCTCATCTTCTGTCATCGGAATCCCAAGGGTTTCCTTTCCATCGCTATCTGTTTGAATCAACCTAGGGTCTAAGTGATCCATTCGAGTCAGAAAAGGCGAAGTATCATCATCGTAAAAATCCAATACTTTTGTCAATAAAACCATACGACCATCATGCATATAAGGATATGTTTTTTCTACATTTCTAAGACTTGGTACTTTGAACTTATAGTAATCTTCACTCCTTTTTAATTCATCAACGGTAGCAAAAGGATTGGAAGAAGTGACGCTAGCCCTTCCGGTCTCGTTGGGTAAATTTGGGTGTTCTCCAATTCCATTATTTACAAATTCCTGACTGGTAAACAATTCCCCACGATGACAACTTGCACATTTTTGTTGAAATAAAGACAACCCTTGTTTTTCGATAGGGCTAAATACAACTCCATCTTCGCCCCTACTGTATTTATCATATTTGGCATTAGAAGAAATCAAAGCACCCATAAACTGAGACAACGCTTTGAGTAGGTTGACGCTGTTGATGGCACCCTGATCTCCAAATACTGTTGAAAACATTTTTTTGTAACTATCGTCTGACCTCAATTTAGAGATGACATTCGACATCGTTTCATCCATTTCTACTGGATCTGTGATGGGCACAAGAGGTTGATCCCACAATTTATCTTTTGAGCCATCCCAATTGAACTCCTTCATAAATGCCATGTTCTGAATGGGCTGAGCGTTTCTCGTCCCAAAAACACCAGGATGTACCCCTTCGCTTAAATCATGACCGTGATGGGTAAATGCGTGAGACTGATTGTGACACTCTGCACAACTGATACCATTACCTAAAGACAACCTAGGGTCATAAAACAATTTACGCCCCAATATAAAACCATCAGTTGTTATGGGATTGTCACCAAACGGATAAGTAGGTTCTGGAAAATTAACCGGTAACTCAACATGCATTTGGAACGCCTGATAATCTTCCTCCACCTGTTGACAACCCAACAAAGTAAACAATATGGCTAGGATTGAATATATTCTATATTTCATAAATCTCTTCTCTACTGTACCATAAAAACAATTCCTGGATGTGAATCGTAAATTGGCTTATTCATGGCTATGAGTGTGTGATGAGGAATCTTCATTCGCATTGAGCCCCTCGGCTACGTCCTCTAAATAAATTGCTTTTTCAGTTGGATGAATGTGATGAACTTGAAAAATTGAAGCAAAATTATCTGCAAAATTTGACGTTACATCGCTTGACCCTCCATGGGCACCAATGGCATCAAATGCCACAGACTTACTTGGGTTTTCTGGAGCAAATATTTTTTCGATTGCGACCGTTATATGAAGGCTTGGCGATACTTTTGAATCTAGAGATAGGGTTTCAGGGAAAACCATAGTCACTGTTCTGTAGCCTACAAAACTACCCTTATTACCAATATGAACTTGTAGATCTGTGGGTACGGTCGATTCTGTATTCAAATTAGAGGCCTCTATTTTTGAAAAAACATAAGCATTGGGGTTCCATGCCCACTGCATATCCTGCTCCGCCAAATCCATCAACTTGGTTTGTTCCTCAGTGCTACCATTGGCAACTTCTTGACTCACTCCGATACCAAAAGAAACACTTTTATAATCACCGACTGGAACGTCTGTTAAATGTACCGTGACTGTATTTGATTCATCCGCAAAATCAAGATCAATAAGTTGAGCCGCATCGTTGTTAGACAGGGTTATGTTTTCATTGTCATTTGTTGTAAACTGTACCTCTGAAATTAGATATTTAAACTTGTCAAGTGTTAGACTTTGTTTTTGACTTTTGGTATCTGTAAGCTCCAGCAAATCTCCGAGTCCCAAAGAATGTTGAAATTTAAGAGTTGCAGAAACCTGAGTTCCTTCTTTTGTAGATATTTCATTTTGACTACATGAAATGATAAGTGCAGCAGTACAGACCACTACAAGGTATAATTTTAAAAAATTCATTGTTGTTGTATATCGATTATAAATAATTGAGCAACATTTACTTTGCTATAGTAAGTTGCTGAAAAGACACAAAGGTGCCTAGGTATTTAAAATTAAACCTTTGGAGGTTTATCGATATTGTCGAGAGGACCACAAGAATTAACAACTCGATATCCAAAATAAGAAGGCGATGGCGCAATAAGAACACTGGAAATATCTATTTGGGAAACTTCTTGAAAAAAAACAGGAAAAAATGCAGTCGTAAGATCTAAGATTGCCTCTTGCCCTTCTGAGCTTTCTATCGGAGTGATTTGTTTTGCCAAATGGCATTTACCGTTACAACTAAGTTCCGGTTTGTCTTTGTTTTCACAATATTTCTCTATGATTTCACTTAAATGTGATTCATAATACACGACATTCCCTACGAAATATGCAGGACGAAGGGACATGGCTGTCAATAACAATATGGTGATTGCTTTGTGAAACATTTTAATGCAAATATAACAAACGTTTTCCTTGTACACATCTCTTATCAAGGAATTATATCGTTTGTGTTCAGAATTTCATTATGATTATTTAGCAATCGTATTTTGTTTAATAATTCATAAAAAAAACAAGATTATATTGAGTTTTATTTAAAATAAATAGGTATTAATTTATATATTAGCAACAAAAAAGCATGCTAATTAAAAAATCCAACGTATATCTTATTCTTTTTTGTATTATTATAAACAGTAAAAATATTACCGCTCAAAAATGTGGTTATGATGCTTACATGACTGAAATTTCTAAAAACCCTCAAAAGCTAGAAGCACTTCAATTAGAAGAGGATTTTTTACAAAACACAATTCATCAAATAAAACTCCGACGACAACAAAAAATCAATACAAACCCTGGTTTTTGTACCGAAGATGAGGATCACACTTTTGAAATCCCTGTAGTTGTACATATTGTCAAACAAGACACTGTAAGCATTGACAACGACAATCCATCAGAAGAAACCATCAAGAATGTCATCAATGGATTGTCTAGACAGTACAGAGGACTAGATGAGGCCAATCCTATTGACTTAGGAGTTGAATTTACATTGGCAAAAATCACTCCAGATGGCGCTCCTACAAATGGTATTGTTAGAATTGCTAGCCCTACAGATTTACCTTATGGTCAAGTTAAAGAACTTTCTAATTGGCCAAAAAGAGATTATGTGAATATCTATATTGTCAATAGCATTTCTGATTCAACAGTCGGTCTATCTACTGGTTCTGAGATCTATATCAAAGGAAGTCGATTTACAGACAACAGTACATTATCCCATGAAATAGGACATCATTTTAATCTTCGCCATACCTTTCAAGGGAGTACTGCAGATGACTGCCCTCCCGAAAGTAACTCATACAGTGATGGTGATTTTTGTGAAGATACAGAGCCCCATAAAGATGACTTCTATAATGGGGAAGGAAAAATTAATGAATGTACTGGTAGTATCTATGGATTGAATACCGCTAGAAACATAATGAGTTATTACAATAACGTTACATTGTACACACTTGATCAAAGAGATCGTGTTAGGGCCTCCATAATGAACAACAATTTTCTTAAAAAATCTAAAGGAAAATATACACCAGACCCTAATTTTAACCTCCCCCCTGTGGTCTGTCAAGTGACTTCTTCTACAACGAGTAATATAAATGGAATTGGTAAAGTAAAAATTGGAATGGATTATTATGCTTCAAGTTTTCCTAAAAATGATGGAGGTGGAATTGATTTATCCAACACGGCTTCTAACTATTTTGAAATAGACGCAAGAAACACAAACAATATTGAGATTACGTTATTAGGGGCTCGTAATTCTCATCAGCTAGGGGTTTGGATTGATTGGAATATAGATGGTGACTTTGAAGATGAAAATGAAGCTCAATTTTACAAAAACGGGGTAACCACAGCTTTGAATACAATTCCAATTACGCTTCCTACAACTATACCCTATAATCGTTTTGTGAGATTACGTATATTGAATGGGAATGATAAAAGACGACCCAATACCATCTCAATCAATAGCCCTTGTTCTAACCCTTCCGAGGCCAATGGCCAAGCAGAAGAATATTTGTTGTACATAAAACCCGAAATTCCTATTTCTGATTTTACCATCTCCAGTACGGCTATAACCACAGATTCTGAAATACAATTTACAGACCAATCTATATCCGAAACAAACATAGAATCGTCTTGGGCTTTTACACCAAATACTGTTACTTACCTAGATGGAACGTCTGAATCCTCTCAAAACCCAAAAGTGCAATTTAATGAAGAAACCAATTATATGGCTTCACTAACCGTAAAAAACAATGCGGGCTGTAGTGTTGAAAAAACGATGGATATAACTGTCTCAAAGGGCTCCCTAAGTTCAGAATACTTCACAACAGAGACTAGAAACAACGTATCCTCCATTGTTATATACCCCAACCCAGCTATAAATGAGCTATTCATATCGAATCCTCAAGAACTCCGAATGATTAACATGAAAATTTATGATGCAACAGGACGAACAATTCAAACCTATGAATTTAAAGACAAAAGCATTAAAAAAGGTATTGACATCAGTAGACTGAATGCTGGACCATTCATCATAAAGATTTCACTAGAAAATGGATATATTTTGAAAAAAATGATTAAAAAATAGCATCAAAGCATGTAGGTGTTAAATATAATTTCGTGAAATAGAACTCTGTAATTTACGCTCTATTTTATAAAAACCCTAACAATGCTTCCAAAGAGGAAACTGAGGTATACTCATGTTTGTTTAACTCCTCTTTTTCAACTGTTTCAAACGCCCAAATAGAGTGAAAAGGAATGTGTATGGCCGCTGCTCCAATCTGAATCACAGGGAGGACATCAGATTTTAAGGAATTTCCAATCATCAAAAATTCTTCAGGCTCAAGGTCTAAATGATTTAAAACACGTTGATACCCCGCAGGATCTTTTTCACTCATCACCTCTACATGATGAAAATATTGTAAAAGTCCAGATTTTTTTAACTTCTTCTCCTGGTCCAACAAGTCCCCTTTGGTCAGTACTATCAATTTGTATTTTTGGGACAACTGATGCAAAACGCTTTCAACGTTTGGCAATAATTCTATTGGCTTAGATAGCATCTCTTTCCCAATAGCTAAAATTTTCTGAACCACAACAGAAGACAATTGATTGTTTGACAATTCAGTAGCACACTGAATCATAGACAACACACAACTCTTCACTCCATAACCGTACAATGGAATGTTTTGAATGATGACTTTGTATAATTCTTGATGAATTTTATTTTCTGTTTCGTAAGCTGACAATAATTTAGCAAACTGCTGTTCCGCTTCTCTAAAATAGGGTTCATTTACCCAAAGGGTATCATCTGCGTCAAAAGCAATGACTTTGTAGTTATCCATTTTGAATGATCTCTATGGCTTTATTCAAATCCTCAGGAGTATCAATACCAACAGGTTTGAAGGGGGTTTCTAATAGCTTCATCTTCATTCCGTGTTCCAAAAATCGAATGCCTTCTAATTTTTCAGCAGCTTCATTTTGCTCCATTTTCATGCTAGGAAAAGCTAATAATGCCTCTCTTCGAAACGCATAAATACCGATATGTTTGTAATAACTCACCTTTACTTCTTGATCTCTATGATAAGGTATTGGAGCCCTAGAAAAGTACATCGCACAATTATTTCTATCCAACACAACCTTGACATTATTGGGGTTCGATATTTCTTCCCAATCTTCTAGAGTATGAACTAAGGAGGCCACAGCAATTTCACCGTGTATATCTTTTTCAAAAGCTCCTATCAAATCTTGGAGGGGTTCTTTCCTAGTAAAAGGCTCATCTCCTTGTACGTTGATGATGATGTCCCCTTCAACCTGATTGACAGCTTCAGCGATTCTATCAGAACCACACTCATGCTGTTGTTTACTCATAATGACTGCCCCACCAGAAGATTCAATCTCCTGTTTTATATCAAAACTATCCGTAACCACGTATACCTCATCAAACAACTGAGTATTTACGGTAGCTTCATAAGTTCTCGTTATGACGGTTTTACCACATAAATCCGTTAATAATTTTTTTGGAAATCTAGAGGCTTGTAGGCGAGCGGGTATCATTGCAATTACTTTCATACCTCAACCTATTTTCCATGATACGTTACGTAATTCCTCGGTGTTTCATAAAGAGTAACCGCCAACTTTAAATGAGTAGGAATGAATTTTCTTAATCTATCCCATATGAAAATAGAAATATTTTCAGCAGTTGGATTTGTTGTGCTAAACGTTGGGATTTGTAAGTTTAAATTCTTGTGATCCAATACTTCTTCAATCTCAGATTTGATTAATTTTTTCAACACTTTAAGATCCATCACGAAACCTGTTTCAGAATCTATCTCTCCTGTTACAGAAACCACCAATTCATAATTGTGACCATGGTAATTTGGATTGCTACATTTACCAAAAACCTCAACGTTTTTAGCTTCATCCCAATCCGCTCTAAACAAACGATGTGCTGCATTAAAATAAGCAACTCTATGTACGGTAACTTCCATCTTTACACTATTTTTTTATTGCCAAATATATTCCCTAAAATTACATAACCAATCAAAAAGAATACGATAAAATTAAAACCTAATTCGCTAGCTATGATCTCTAGATGGTTATAACCTTTAATCATAATATTAACGAAAATAGCCACCACAGAAAAAAGGAAACCAATGACAAATTTTCTTTTTATTCTTTCCATTTTATTGACTGATAAACTCGTAAAATTTTTCAAAAATAATGACGAACCAAGCTGTGTAGAGTTCAGGTTGACTTTCAATATCCTTTTTTACCTCTTCTAGCTTCATCCATTTATAAGCTTCAGCTTCGTCTGGGTTTAATTTAGGTTCTTCATTATAAACACCTGTCAAGACATGATCAAACTCATGTTCGGTCAAACCATTGTCAAAAGGAGCTTTGTATATAAAAGAACAAACATCTTTTAGCGCGGTTTCAAAACCCATTTCCTCTTGTAGCCTTCGCATACCTGCCTGAATATTGGTTTCTCCCACTTTTTGGTGACTGCAACATGTATTGGTCCACAACAAAGGGGAATGGTATTTGTCTGCAGCTCTTTGTTGCAACATCAGTTCTCCAGCATCATTGAAAATAAAAACGGAAAATGCCCTGTGCAACAAAGCTTTTTTATGCGCTTCAATCTTCTCCATCACTCCAATCTGTTCGTCTTTATCGTTGACAAGTATAACTTGATCCATTGGCTAATAATTAACTTAATATTTGTGCGGTATGCTCTTTGGTTTTAACTTTTGTAATGACTTCACTCACAATTCCTTTCTCGTCGATCACAAAAGTGGTTCTATGAATTCCGTCGTACTCCTTACCCATAAATTTTTTAGGTCCCCATACCCCAAATGCTTCTATTACCTTTTTATCTTCATCTGCTAACAAAGAAAAAGGCAATTCATGCTTATTGGCAAAGTTTAACTGTCTCTTAACACTATCAGCACTAACGCCTACCACTTCATAGTTTTGAGCTAAAAAAGTTTGATAATGATCCCTCAGATTACAAGCTTCAACAGTACAGCCAGGAGTGCTGGCTTTGGGGTAGAAAAAAACCACTAATTTTTTTCCAGCAAAATCTGCTAATTTAACAGGTTTTTCGTGTTGATCAATCGCTTCAAAATTCGGGGCTTTTTCTCCTACTTGTAACATTTTCATACGGATTTATATTTAAGTAACACAAATATAAAGAAACAAGACAGTTTTGATCGTTAGAATACGAGAAACTTACTATTTAGACTGTTACAAAATCATTTGGCATCAAAAGTAGATCGACCATGTTTTTTTATTCCTACCAAAGCAAAAACAAGAGCCGACAACGGCAATACAATTAAAAAACGATACAAATCACTCCCTATTGCAGTATAGACAATTGCTGAAACAACAGGGAAACAAGCCATTGAAAAAGAATTGATGGCCTCACTAATTCCCATAATTTCACCTTGTTTGGCAGGATTAGCATTGACTGAAATCAAAGAATTAAAAACAGGAAAACACAAGGACAAACCTAAATTTAAAATGTAGTAAAAAGGAATAAATAACCAAATATAAGAGGTCAGCGTAATCGAGATCAAACCGACAACACAGCAGCACAATCCAATAATCAATGTTTTAAAAGCTCCTAATTTACGAATGAAGAATTTGGAGACGAAAGCTTGATTAAAAGCTAAAAAGAAGCCAATAACAAACATAAAAAAACCGAGTTCTTTTACATTAAAACCAAACAAATCAATCAAAAACAAAGCCATTGTTCCTATGTAAAAACCCATCATGGCCGTGAAAAAAAACTTCATAGAAAAAAGAACTCTTATCACGGGAGATGGATTCACTCTTTTTATTCTTAAAGGAATAATCAATACCTCCAGAAGATTTACCTTGGACTTGGCAACTCTCTTTTCTTTGGGGTGAGATTCTTTTAATCCCTTAAAAATAGCAATTAGTGTTACCGATGAAATAAATATAGACGTCAACAATGTTCCCAAATACCCAAGTGATGTTGAAGCTGTAACTCCTCCTATACCAGGGCCAATGATCATTCCTATTCCTATAATCCCTCCAAGGTATCCAAAAATATATCCTTTTTCTTTAACGGTAGTCAAATCACTAACATAAGCATTGGTTACTGAAGAATTCCCTCCTGTAATACCATCTAAAATTCTAGCGAGCGCAATGATCCATAACGGCAAAGAAAACCCTAGAAAGGGATCATCGGGTAATAAAATAGCGACAACAAAAATAATCCAACTCAGCAAAGTACCTGCTTGACTGACCAATAAAATTGGTTTTCTCCCTCTAGCATCTGACATTGCACCCAATATGGGAGCTCCTATAAACTGAAAAGCACTATACAAAGTGATGAGCAAACCAAAAACCCACTTCGGCGCTCCATAACTAGAAACCACAAAAGGTAAAATAGGCATCAGCAAACTAAAACCAAGAACATTGACGAAAGTCAACAAATACGCTGGAATAAACTTTTTCATCCCACAAAAGTAGGTATTGTAAAACAGTAAACATCAAACTTGGGTTGGATATTCAGTAAAATCAAAAAAAACATACAAATGATAAATTTCAATCTCACTCAATAAAAAAACTTATTTTTGAACCAAAAGATATACAAATGCTCAAACAAGAAAAGGTACAGTTTATAATTGATACACTGGAGACATTATATCCAGAAACACCAATCCCACTTGACCATACAGATCCTTATACGCTACTGATAGCGGTACTGATGTCCGCCCAAAGTACAGATGCTAGAGTTAATACGATTACTCCCTTGTTGTTTGCCAAAGCAAATAATCCGTATGACATGATTAAATTAACCGTAGATGAAATTAGGGATATCATCAAACCTGTGGGATTATCACCCATGAAATCCAAAGGCATACACGGTCTATCTCATATTTTAATAGACAAACACAATGGAGAAGTTCCTGCAAATTTTAAAGACCTGGAGGCTTTGCCTGCGGTGGGTCACAAAACGGCAAGCGTAGTGATGAGTCAAGCTTTTAACATTCCCGCTTTTGCTGTTGACACCCATATCCATAGATTGATGTACCGCTGGGGACTAACCAATGGTAAAAATGTGGAACAAACAGAAAAAGATGCCAAGCGCTTATTTCCGGAACACACTTGGAATAAATTACATTTACAAATTATATTCTACGGACGTGAATATTCACCCGCAAGAGGCTGGGATCTTGACAAAGATATCATCACCAAGACCATCGGAAGAAAACCAGTAATCAATGCCTACTACAAAAAGAAGACAACATGAGTCTTCTTTTAATTTTTGTCAAATCTTATTTCATCAATCACCGTTCCTGATACAAAATCTAATGATTTTGAATAATTTAAAACAAAGTCTATCGTTCTTTTTTGTGGTTGTAATTTTAAAGTGATCCATTTGTGTTCAAATGAATGGTCAGAGTAGTTTTTTATCATATGGTTTCAATATTGTTTGACATATAACGACAAAAACTTAAAAATATTATTGAGAACTAAAACTTTACAATACTAAAGCTTTCACATAGGATAAAA
This sequence comes from Wenyingzhuangia sp., assembly GCF_039768515.1. Classification (NCBI taxonomy): domain Bacteria; kingdom Pseudomonadati; phylum Bacteroidota; class Flavobacteriia; order Flavobacteriales; family Flavobacteriaceae; genus Wenyingzhuangia; species Wenyingzhuangia sp. The sequence continues at coordinate 3,944 of NZ_JBDNAI010000017.1, read as the reverse complement.
ACAGGCTACTTTTCAAAAACTTCTTTTTGTTTCAATATTTTCCTCAAATTAATTAAAGCATATCTCATCCTACCTAGAGAAGTATTTACACTAACATCGGTCTGTTTGGCGATCTCCTTAAATGTCATATCCATAAAAATTCTCATTTTTAAGACCTCTTGTTGTTCCTTTGGAAGATACTCTATAAACTCGGTCAAATCTGTTAAGGTTTGTTCCAACTCCATTTGATCTTCAACGTTTAAGTCTGAAGAAGCTAGGAATGTAAACAAATCATAATTTTCTGTTGAATGCTTTGTGTTTTTTCGTTTTCTATCACGATAAAAATCCATTGTCAAATTGTGTGCAATTCGAAGCACCCATGGTAAGAACTTTCCTTCTTCATTATATTTTCCTCTTTTGAGGGTATGAATAACTTTTATAAAAGTGTCTTGGAAAAGATCGTTTGATAAATCTCTGTCTAAAGTTTTAGAATATATATCAGTAAATATTCTTTCTTGGTGTCGCTTGATCAATTCGGCCAAACAGTTCTCATCTCCTTTGAGATAAAGGGAGACCAAATAAGCATCAGTTTGCTTGGAACTCTTATTCATATGTAATTACATTTCTATTAGCGTAATTTTTTGAATAGGCGAATGGTTTTAAGATTTATAATTAAGTAGTTATGTAAAAGTAATATTAATTAGCACAAATCAAAAATCTTGACAGATATAAAATTATTTTCAACAGTAATTTGTACGAAATGAATTAATTTTACACTTCTATCGAATATAAAGTTCATGAGCAAAGGAATAGAAACATTATCACCTAAGGAATATATCCTAATAAAAGGTGCAGGATTGCATAATTTAAAGCACATAGATGTTGCGATTCCAAGAAACAAGCTAGTGGTCATTACAGGTCTTTCAGGCTCAGGAAAATCCAGTCTAGCTTTCGATACTTTATATGCTGAAGGCCAACGCAGATACGTAGAAAGTCTGTCTTCTTATGCTCGTCAGTTTCTCGGAAAGCTAAACAAACCCAAAGTAGAATATATCAAAGGTATTGCACCAGCCATTGCCATTGAACAAAAGGTAAACTCCTCTAACCCACGCTCTACAGTAGGAACAACAACTGAAATCTATGATTATTTAAAGTTACTGTATGCACGTATTGGAAAAACAATATCTCCAATAAGTGGAAATCAAGTAAAAAAAGACACCGTTTCAGATGTCATCAATTACTTAAAAAGTTTAGAGGATAAAACCAAACTACTATTGCTTGCCCCCTATGACTTAAGAGAAAGAGATGCTGAAAAAGCGCTACAAATTTTAATACAACAAGGGTACGCAAGAATTAAAGTTGAAGAGAAAACACAGAGGATAGAAGAAGTAGACATTAGCGCTTTAACCCCTAAAACAAAACTCAATCTTGTTATTGATCGTATTGTAGTAAAGCACGATGAAGATTACTTCAATAGACTCGCCGACTCCATACAAACAGCTTTCTACGAAGGAAAGGGACAATGTGTAATCGAGAACATATCAAACCATACCTCTCGTGAATTTAGCAATAAGTTTGAATTAGACGGTATGGATTTTCATGAGCCAAATACGCACTTCTTCAGTTTTAACAATCCTTTTGGCGCTTGCCCAACTTGTGAAGGTTATGGAAATGTTGTGGGGGTTGACAAAGAGCTGGTTATTCCAAACACCTCGCTATCTATCTATGAAGACTGTATCGCTCCTTGGAAAGGAGAAAGTCATCGCAATTATAAAAATACTTTAATTAATCATGCCTTTGAATATGACATACCCGTACACAAACCATGGTTTGAATTGACAGACAAACAAAAAGATTTAATTTGGAATGGTACCTCCTCTTTTCAAGGAATTCAAGATTTTTTCAACGCTCTAGAAAGTAAAAGTTATAAAATTCAATTTCGTGTCATGCTCTCTAGATACAGAGGGAAAACAAAATGTACAACTTGTGAAGGAACTCGCTTGAGACCTGAAACCAAAAACGTTTTCATCAACAACAAAACCATCAATGAACTAATTCATTTACCTATTGATGAACTGACCTTGTTTATGAAGAATTTAAACCTAGAAGCAAATGATGCTGCCATTGGAAAAAGACTATTGGTTGAGATCAACAATCGACTAGGTTTTCTCGACAATGTTGGTTTGGGCTATTTGACCTTGAACAGAGCCTCAAATACTTTATCTGGGGGAGAGAGCCAACGCATCAATTTGGCCACATCACTTGGAAGTAGTCTGGTGGGTTCTATGTATATATTAGACGAACCTAGCATTGGTCTGCACCCCAAAGACAGTTTAAAACTGATAGAAGTTTTAAAAAAATTAAGAGATCTGGGAAACACTGTTATCGTGGTGGAACATGATGAAGACATCATGAAACAAGCAGATTATATCATTGATATCGGTCCTGATGCTGGAGTATTTGGAGGAGAATTAATGGCAGAGGGGACTTATGATGAAATACTCAAAGCAACAACGCATACCGCCAACTATCTCAGTGGCAAAGAACTTATCAAAATACCCGAAAAAAGAAGAACTTCCAAAAACAAAATTGATATTATTGGAGCTAGGGAAAACAATTTGAAGAATATAAATGTTTCTATTCCCTTACAATGCTTAGCAGTGATCACTGGAGTTTCAGGGAGTGGAAAAAGTACACTCGTAAAAGATATTGTGTACCCCACTTTACAAAAACATATTTTTGGACAAGGGAATAAAATTGGAGAAGTAACGGAAGTCAAAGGTGATGTAGACCTCATTAAAAATGTTGAGTTTATTGATCAAAATCCTATTGGTAAATCTTCTCGCTCAAATCCTGTAACGTACATCAAAGCCTATGATGACATTCGTTCTTTGTTTGCCAATGAAAAGCTTTCTAAGGTGCGAAATTACCAACCCAAACACTTTTCTTTTAATGTTGATGGTGGTAGATGTGAAAACTGTAAAGGAGAAGGAGAGGTAACTATCGAGATGCAATTTATGGCAGATGTCCATCTTCCTTGTGAAAGCTGTCATGGAAAACGTTTCCAAAAAGAAGTGCTAGAGGTTAAATTTCACCAAAAAAGTATAGCTGATATTTTGAGCCTATCGATTGATGAAGCCATGGACTTCTTCAAAGAACACAAACAAAATAAAATCCTAAAAAAAATTCAACCTCTACAAGCAGTAGGATTGGGCTATATTGCTTTAGGCCAATCTTCTTCAACCTTATCCGGAGGAGAGGCACAACGAATCAAATTAGCATCATTTCTCGTCAAAGGAAATAGGCAAGATCCTACATTGTTTATTTTTGATGAACCCACCACTGGGCTACACTTTCATGATATTAAAAAACTATTAACATCAATGAATGCTTTGATTGACCATGGTCATTCTCTAATTGTTATTGAGCACAACATTGACTTTATCAAATGTGCAGACTATATTATAGACATCGGAAAAGAAGGAGGTAAAAAAGGTGGTGAAGTCATATTTATGGGAACACCTGAGGACTTAACAAAAAACAAACATTCCTACACAGCCGAGTTTTTAAAAGAAAAACTTTAGCCTCAAAAACACACTTATGAACAAAAAAGACTTGAGACCAGTTATTCCTTCTGCAAAAATAAACAACACGATGACCGCAGAAGAACAATTTCAAAATCACGTATTGAGACCTATAATCAAACTTCAACACGAGTGCATCATTAGGTTATTTGACCAACATTTACAAAAGGCAGAAGTTGATATTACAACATTTGATAAGCTTAAGAAGAGTACCTATTTAAAATCATGTACTTCCCGAAATCAGCCGTTAAGAAATCAATATATCGGAATGATCATAGGATTATTAACAGAAGAAGAGTTTGCAGTTTATTTAAGAAATATGGGGGAATATTCAAGACGTATCATGCAAATGATTTCCCAAAGAATACAAGACACCTATTA
>NZ_JBDNAI010000111.1:0-3097 GCF_039768515.1 Wenyingzhuangia sp. | reverse complement strand
TCAAGGGTGATGGCATTTAAGATCGCCAAGGCATAGCAATCCCCATTTTGATGGCGGAATACTTCCCCATTTTCAAAATGAGTTTTATAGTCCAGTATTTCAACAGCTTCATAAGCCACATTCGGCTCTTCTAGAATTGCGACTTTGTTTAAGGTGGTGAGGATAAAGTTTTCTATTTCTTTTTTCATAAAGATTATAAGGGTATAAAAAAAGCTATCTGTACAGAGATAGCTTTTGATGTATGTTGTGAGTTTTAGTAGTGGAACACTCCGTATTCACTGGAGATTTCAAGAGATTTACTGCCTTCACTTTTGGCACTTTCTACTCGACCAATGATTTTAGCGTCTACATTAAAAGATTTTGAAATCTTTATGATGTCCTGAGCAATAGATTCAGGAACATACACTTCCATTCGATGTCCCATATTGAATACTTGATACATCTCTTTCCAGTCTGTACCTGAATTTTCTTGGATCAATTTAAACAAGGGCGGAACATCAAACATATTGTCTTTAACAATGTGTAAGTTTTCGACAAAATGTAAGATTTTAGTTTGTGCTCCTCCAGAACAGTGCACCATTCCGTGTATGTCTTCTGGGCTATATTGTTCTAAAATTTCTTTGATGATTGGAGCATAAGTCCTAGTCGGCGACAAGACCAATTTTCCAGCATCAATAGGTGCGTTTTCTACAGGGTCTGTCAATTTTGTGTTCCCAGAGTATACCAATGCTTCGGGCACTGCGGCATCATAAGACTCAGGGTATTTTTTTGCTAAATATTTATGAAACACATCATGTCTAGCAGAAGTCAAACCGTTAGATCCCATTCCACCATTGTATTCTTTTTCATAAGTAGCTTGGCCAAAAGATTCCAAACCGACAATCACATCTCCTGGTTTGATATTGGCATTGTCTACGACTTTGCTACGTTTCATCCTAGCGGTTACAGTCGAGTCTACGATAATGGTTCTCACCAAATCTCCAACATCAGCAGTTTCCCCACCGGTAGCATGAATCGTCACTCCGAATGCTTTCAACTCAGCTAACAGCTCCTCTGTACCATTGATGATTTGAGAAAGTACTTCGCCCGTAATTAGGTTTTTATTTCTTCCAATGGTTGAGGATAACATAATGTTGTCTGTCGCCCCTACACATAACAAATCATCAATATTCATGATGAGTGCATCTTGAGCAATCCCTTTCCAAACAGAAACATCCCCAGTTTCCTTCCAGTACATGTAGGCCAATGCAGATTTAGTTCCCGCACCATCAGCATGCATGATCAAGCAATATTCCTCGTCATGGGTTAGGTAGTCAGGGACGATTTTGCAGAAAGCTTTTGGAAATAATCCTTTGTCTACATTCTTGATTGCATTGTGTACATCTTCTTTGGAAGCAGATACACCACGTTGGCTATATCTTTTACTTATTTCAGAACTCATAGGTGTGAAATTAAATTTTATGTGATTTTGCAAATTTAGGTATTTGATTTTAGTTAGCCATTTAAAAAACACAGAACATTAATTTGATAAATTAGTTTTGAGGGGTTGCGAATATTTTGTGTTTAAAAATTCAAAAAACTACGTATGTTTACGTAGTTTTTTGATTGTGAAATAGAATATTTATTATATATTTGTGTCCTTAAAAGATAAACTTAAAACTTTATTAACATCATATCAATATTATGGCTAAAATTAAATTAGAGTACATCTGGTTAGACGGTTACAAACCCACTCAAAACTTAAGAAGTAAAACTAAAGTTGAAGATCATGACGATTTCAAAGGAACTTTAGAAGAATTAGGAAACTGGTCTTTTGACGGTTCCTCGACAAAACAAGCAGAAGGAGGATCTTCTGACTGTGTATTAGTACCTGTTGCTATTTATCCTGATCCTGCAAGAATCAACGGATGGTTAGTGATGACAGAAGTATACAATGCAGACGGAACTCCACATGAATCTAATGGTCGTGCTACGATTGACGATGATGATAATGACTTCTGGTTTGGATTTGAGCAAGAATACTTCATCATGGATGCAGATACAGATTTGCCAATTGGATTCCCAAGAGGAGGATATCCAAAGCCACAAGGAATGTATTACTGTTCAGTAGGAGGTAGAAATACTCACGGACGTGACTTGGTAGAAGAGCATGCAGATTTGTGTATCGAAGCAGGATTAAACTTTGAAGGAATCAACCAAGAAGTTGCTTTAGGACAATGGGAATTCCAATTGTTTGCTAAAGGAGCAAAAAAAGCAGGAGATGAAATCTGGGTAGCTAGATACTTATTAGAGCGTTTGACTGAAGGTAGAGGAATGTACATCGAGTACCACCCAAAACCATTAGGAAAAGATATGGACTGGAATGGTTCAGGAATGCACGCTAACTTCTCTAACGAGGTATTGAGAACTTGTGGTTCTAAAGAAAAATACGCTGAAATTTGTGAAGCTTTCCGTCCTTACGTGAAAGAACACATTGAAGTATATGGAGAGTTTAACGACCAGCGTTTGACAGGTTTACATGAAACGGCTGCTATTACTGACTTCTCTTGGGGAGTTTCAGATAGAGGAGCTTCAATCCGTATTCCAATTATCGCTGTAGAAAAAGGATACAAAGGATGGTTAGAAGACCGTCGTCCTTCTTCAAACGGAGACCCTTACAAGATTGCTGCTCGTATTATCAAAACAGTGAAAACTGTAGCTTAAAGCTAGCACAAAATTATATGTCAAAAGCCCTGCATCTGCAGGGTTTTTTTTATGGGGCTATTTTGTAGTGGATGTACGATTCCATCGCATTGTTTGTCTTTGAGATGCGTGGCATCATGTATTGGGGGTATTCCCTTTTATTTTTGATCTGAATGATAGAGGAGCCTCTCCCGTTTGGTTTTTAAAAAATCTAGAGAAAGATTGGATCTCTTCATATCCAATGGTGTATCCTATTTCTTGGATTTGAATGTCGCTATACCCCAATAACCTTTTAGCTTCTAGTATTTTTCTATCCTGGATGAACTGTAATGGACTTTTAGAACTTTGTTTTTGGAAAATATTTGACAAGGTCTTTGGAGACTTGTTAAGCAGATCTGCATAATCAGAAACCTTG
>NZ_JBDNAI010000110.1:0-10092 GCF_039768515.1 Wenyingzhuangia sp. | reverse complement strand
TGGATTTTGAAGTCGAAGAAGTTTTCAAAGAAGAGGAAGGAGTTTTGATCTATGCTCCCTTTGATCAATTTGGCGCGATACAAAAGTATTTAGAAGAAAATCAACTAGAGATCTTATCTTCAGGCTTTGAAAGAATTCCGACCACAACAAGCGAATTGTCAGAAGAACAACAAGCAGACGTAGACAAATTATTAGAAAAACTAGAGGAGGATGATGATGTACAAAACGTGTATCATTCTATGGCCTAATTTTTACTGCTATTAAAAAGCACAAACCCTCTTCACTATTGTAGAGGGTTTTGATTTATAACAACACAGGTAATTACTATATTTGCCACACAAAACATATACATGACAGTTCAACAATTTAGAAAACAATTCATATTAGGCTTTGGTTATGACAAAAATACAAAGACGAAAAGATTTCGTTTGATGGCTTTGGACCGTGATAGCATGCAAGTTGTTCATGAAGTGCTAGAAAACGAAAACAATACCTGTTTTAAACAATTTTTAGCTGGAAAAAATCTAAACAAATCCATCCTGAAGTTTAAGATTGACGCTTTAGAAGAAATATTACAAATACACAACGTAGAAAACTGTAATTTGTCTGAAAACGAAATCAACAAATATTTTGAGTAACCACCAACATCATCATACAAATCAAGATCATCACCATCACGATGATGAAGGATTGATGACTATTGAAGAATATCATAAAACCAATATGATGCTTTTTAACATTAAAGATCTTAAGACCACTAACACAGTACTTTGTACGTTGACTTCGATTGACAGAATGAGTTTTTTACCAAATGGAATTGAACATCACGAATGTAAAAAGGAGGAATTGACACCACATTTTACAGAAGTGATAAAAAGAAATTTAATCTTAGCATTCTTTAACAAAATAGAAATAGAGGAATTTGATGTTTTGGAGGTAAACACCGACATTGATTTCTTATTTGAATAACCAAAACAAACCCAATTATGGATATCAAAGTTTTTAATCAAAAATACATACTGAACTACAATGTTAATGAATCTCACCCTGAGAATATTGAATTCACACTAGAAACCATTGACAGAAAAACATTACAACCTAGCTTAGACTTTAAAAAGTTAAAGTCTGAAACACCCGTAGAATGGTTATCAGACAAAATTGGAGAAGAAATTTTGGCAGGTAGAAGTCCTGCTCAATTTCAAACCCGTTTTTACGACAATGTAAAACGTAAATTAATCAACACCTTTATCCTAAAAAATAGAATCAAAGGTTTTGACGCTTTGGACACAAACCTCAGTATTGATTTTTTATTGAAATAAATGAGATTTACTTTAAAGATGTAATCAAATCCAGTGTTTTCTTTCGCTGGATTTTTTTTGTGACTGTCGATACAAATTCGTCAACAAAAATGATTTGCTTTGGCGTTTGATATTTAGAAAGAGTGACATTGGAAAAATCGTAGAACTCTGGTTTTCCCTCAATGATCAAAACCAATTTTTCTCCTAAGTGTTGGTCTGGTATTCCAGCGACAAAGAAACGCTTCGATATTATTTTAGAAAGTTCTTTTTCTATTTCCTCTGGATGTAATTTTACTCCCCCTGAATTGATGACATGGTCATATCTACCCAACCATTCAAATTCGGTTTCAGAATATATGTCTACCATATCATTGGTGATAACTTTTTCCTCATTCAACAATGGAGCATCGATGACCAAACATCTTCTATCATCTTGAGAAATAGAGATATTGGGTAACAAAACATAAGGATTACGTTTAGCTAAACTTAGTTTTTTTGCCACGGAACTCCCTATTCTATCCTCGCTAAAGGGTAGCTCAACCGAATTTAATTTTTTTATTGCGATATGGCTCACTGTCTCTGTCATCCCATAAGAGGCAAAACACTCCGTCGATAGTCCTTGCAAATGCTCACATAAATCATAAGTAACCACACCACCTCCAATCAATAGCTTTTTGACCAAGTGCAGATCCCACAAACTTGCTTTTACTTGTAGCGGCACCATGGCACAAAAATCATAAGCATAAAAAGCTTGTGCTAGAGGATTGTTCACGGGTGCTACAAAATCTAAATCCCATCCCAGTTCAAGAGCCCTTACCACCATCATTTTACCAGCTATATAAGTAACCGACAAACAACACAAAGCTCTAGTACCCACTCCTAAATCAAAGAAATCGCCTGTAGATTTTGCTGAATTTTTCATCAACTGCTTTTTGATATGGATGGTCTTTGGAATTCCTGTAGAGCCCGAAGTTTTTAGGACGATACTACTTTCATCATCAAACCATTCAGACAAAAATTGATGCAACTCTTTTGAAATGGTTTCAGCAAAAGAAATTAACTCTTCTGCTGAATCAAAAGACCCGCCTTGTAAGTGAAAACTTTTATGCATCAAATTTAATCTTTAATTCTTGTTCCAATTCTTGCTGCTTCTTTGCTAATGTCTCTAAAAAAAACTGGTGAGAAATCGAATGTTTCTGAAACGGTCTGTGTTCTTTACTTTTTCTTAAAGACGCAATTCTTTTGAAATAACTTTGTGATTTTTCGTCAATCCACACCCTTGAAAATTGGTCCCATATATAATCGACAGCAACTGAGTTGGGATGTACCATATCAGCCTCATAAAATCGATAATCTCTAAGGTCATCCATCATGATTTCATAACTCCCAAAATAAGCAACCGCATGACTTTCTCTGAGCAATTGAACTGCAGTAACCAATTTGGCTTTACTGATAGAATTTTCTATCATTCCATCTTTAAGATGTCGTACCGGACTCACTGTAAAAATAATTTGTACTGAGGAATTGATTTTTCTGATATGAGTGACCATTTCAACCAAAGCTTCCTCTATTTGAGCTAGCGTTAAATCTACCTTACGAAACTCACTTTGCGGTATTTTATGACAGTTGGCAACCCATTGATTTTTAGATATATATTGATAAACCCACGAAGACCCTAGCGTAATCATTACATGTGACGCTTGTGTCAGTTGTGTAAAACAAGATTGTTGTGCATGGTGAATATGATCTAAAACTACTTCGGGACTGCTCCCTGACAAATCTGAATGGTGATGTAAGGAATGAAATAAATCTCCATGAACAACCAATTCGCTGGCTTTATGTTTTTTTTGTACAACAGTATCTTCAATAACCTTTGCAATGGCCGTTGGACTAAAAAGGGTACCAAAAGGATTGATCAATGTGTCAAATTGGTAATACGAAAGTTTACGACCCATGCTTTCAGAAAAACAAGACCCCAGCAGCAACACTTTAGATTTGTGATCTACTTTATTTTGTTGCTGAGCCTCTAATTTTATTTCTGTTCTAAACTTCAAATCTTTGGTTCTTTTTTGAGTTGTAGCTGATGGATTTAAACATGTAAAAAACCAACGGTCAAAAGATACTACAAATAATCTTTAACTTTCGCGATAGCTTCAGACAGTCCTGATGGATGTTTACCCCCTGCCGTAGCAAAGAATTTTTGTCCACCACCACCTCCTTGGATATATTTTCCTAATTCGCGAACAATTTTACCTGCATCATACCCTTTTTCTTCTACCAAATTCTTTGCAATGTATGAGGTCAAAGTTGCTTTTCCTTCATTTTCTGCACCCGCAAAGAAGAAAAGATTCTCTACTTCCCCTCCCAGTTCATGGGCAATATCTTTGATGGCACCCGCATTCATATCAATCCTGGTAGCTAAGAAGTTAACTCCACCGATAGTTTCGATATTTGCTTTTAGATTGCCTTTGATATTTTTTGCTTTTTCTTTGAGCAAAACTTCGATTTCTTTTTTCAAAGCTGCGTTTTCATCTTGTAAGTTTACAATCGCTTTGATAGGATCTTTTGTGTTTTTCAAAGTTTGTTTTACTTCCGTTAATGCTTTGTCTTGTTGCGTGAAGAAATCTTTAGCTACCTCTCCAGTAATGGCTTCAATTCTTCTGACTCCTGCAGCGACAGCACTCTCGCTTGTAATCTTTAAATGCCAGATATTCCCTGTATTAGACACATGTGTTCCACCACACAATTCTTTAGAATTTCCAAACTGAATCAATCGCACAGTATCTCCATATTTTTCACCAAAAAGAGCCATGGCTCCTTTGTCTAGTGCTTCTTGCATTGGAATATTTCTAAACTCTTGTAATTCCAGTTTTTCTTGAATTCTAGCATTTACAAAAGCTTCGATTTTTTGAATTTCTTCCGGAGTTACCTTTGAAAAATGTGAAAAATCAAAACGCAAATATTTTGAATTGACCAAAGAACCTTTTTGTTCTACATGAGTTCCTAATACCGTTCTCAATGCTAAATGTAACAAATGGGTTGCAGAATGGTTGTTGTTTGATAACGCTCTGTGCTTTTCATCTACTACCGCCTTGAAGGTATCTGTTATATTTTTTGGTAAATCTTTAGCAATATGCATCACTAAATTATTTTCTTTTTTGGTGTCTATGAGGTGCAAAACATCCCCATTACTAGACTCCAAAAAACCTCTATCCCCTACTTGACCTCCTCCTTCAGGATAAAAAGGTGTAAGATTAAAAACCAACTGATACAGCGTTCCTTGTTTTTTTGAAGTAACCTTTCTGTACCTTGTGATCTTGACATTTGTCTCTAGATAGTCATACCCAATAAACTCTTGTTCTGGGTCTTCTTTTAAGACCACCCAATCTTCCATATCCATTTCTGCTGCCGCCCTTGATCTGTTTTTTTGCTGTTCAAGAGCAGTAGTAAAGTCTGACTCGTTAAGAGTGTAACCCTTTTCACTTAAAATCAATGCTGTCAAATCAATAGGAAACCCAAAAGTATCATACAATTCAAAAGCTTTCTCTCCGGAAACTTCTTTTCCTTTGGTTTGAGCAATCACCTGATCTAACAATCCTAATCCTTGACCCAAGGTCTTCAAAAACGAAGTTTCTTCTTCTTTAATTACATTCATCACCAGTTGTTTTTGCGCGGTAATCTCTGGGAAATATGAACCCATTTGATCACTCAACACCGTCACCAACTGATAAATAAAAGCTTCTTTTTGATTTAAAAACGTAAATCCGTAGCGAATCGCACGTCTTAAGATTCTACGAATTACATATCCTGCCCCTGTACTTGAAGGCAATTGGCCATCAGCAATCACAAAAGCTACAGCCCTTACATGATCTGAGATCACACGCAAAGCAATATCAATTTCTTCAGAAGCTCCATAAGTGACACCCGTTTTCGCCTCTAACGCTCCAATCAATGGTGTAAATACGTCTGTATCATAATTAGATTGCACGCCCTGCAACACCATACACAAACGTTCAAATCCCATTCCTGTATCAATGTGTTGATTTGGCAAGTCCTCAAGAGAACCATCTGCCAACCTATTGAACTGCATGAAAACTAAGTTCCAGATTTCCACTACTTGTGGATGATCCATATTGACCAACTCCGCTCCATGGGTTTTGGCCTTTTCTTCAGCAGAACGAATATCTACATGTATTTCTGAACAAGGTCCACAGGGTCCTTGAGCTCCCATTTCCCAGAAATTATCTTTTTTATTTCCTAATAAAATTCTATCCTCTGCAATATATTTTTTCCAAATATCATAAGCTTCATGATCTCTTTCTAGTCCTTCACCTTTATCTCCTTCAAAAATGGTAACATACAAAATATCTTTATCGACCTTAAAAACTTCGGTCAACAACTCCCAAGACCAGGCAATCGCTTCTTCTTTGAAATAATCTCCAAAAGACCAATTCCCCAACATTTCAAACAAAGTATGGTGATAAGTATCAATCCCTACCTCTTCTAAATCATTGTGTTTACCTGAAACCCTTAAACATTTTTGAGAATCAGTCACTCTTGAATTGACAATTTTTTTTTGCCCTAAAAAAAACTCTTTAAAAGGAACCATCCCAGCGTTTACAAACATTAACGTAGGGTCATTTTTTAACACCATTGGGGCTGATGGCACTGCTTGATGCTGTTTTGATTCAAAAAATGCGATAAACTTCTTTCTTATATCCTGAGATTTCATACTATAAATTGGGTGAAGCAAGAATCGATTGTTACTTTAGTAAAACATTTTGTAATTTTACATCTTTGATCATCGATGGGCTTGCTCATGTTTTGATTAAGTCACAAAAATAGTTATTTTAGATTCATGGCGAAAGCAAAATTTTACTACAATTCTGAAACGCTTTCTTACCAGCCGGTAGAAAAAAAACCCAAGCGCATCGCTAGGGATGCTTTTCTCTATATGATCGCTGTTCTTTTGATCGGTCTCATTGGTTTTGTTGGATTTAGCACCATCTTAAAGTCTCCCTCAGAGCGAGCAACCAGTCAAGAACTTTTGAATCTTAAATTTAATTACGAACTTCTTGAAAAAAGGATGAGAGAGTCTGATGCGATTCTAAAAGAAATTCAACAGCGTGACAACAATATCTATCGTGTTGTTTTTGAGGCAGAACCAATTTCTGAAGACGAGCGTAGTGCTGGCTTTGGTGGGATAAATAGATATCAAAATCTTGAAGGATTCAAAAACAGTAGTCTTGTGGTAGAGGCCACAAAGAAAATGGACATTTTGGCCAAACGCTTGGTCGTACAATCTAAATCTTTAGATGAAATTGTAAAGCTAGCAAAAAACAAATCTGAAATGCTCGCTTCTATTCCTGCTATCCAACCCGTTGCCAATAAAGATTTAAAACGAATGGCTTCTGGATATGGAGTGAGAATCCATCCGATATACAAAACAAGAAGAATGCATTGGGGAATGGATTTTTCTGCTCCTCAAGGAACAAATGTTTATGCAACAGGAAATGGAGTTGTCAAGACGGCCAAAAGATCTAGAAAAGGGCTTGGAAATCATATTGTGATCAACCATGGTTTTGGCTATCAAACCACTTATGGACACTTAAACAAAATACTAATTAGAAGAGGTCAAAAAGTAAAGCGTGGTGACATTATTGGTGTCGTAGGTTCTACTGGTTCCTCTACAGCTCCTCACCTACACTATGAGGTGAAAAAAGGAAAAAGAAAACTGAATCCTGTGTATTTTTATCACAATGACTTAACTCCTGAAGAATACGAAACTATGCTTGTGCTATCTTCACAAGAAAATCAATCTTTAGACTAAGCCAATGCACATTGACCTTCCAAAAAAAAGATATTACAAAGTTGGTGAAGTTGCCGATGCTTTTGGTGTAACAGCCTCTATGATACGCTATTGGGAACAAGAGTTTGACATGATCAAACCCAAAAAGAATAGCAAAGGAGATAGAATGTTTACAGCACATGATATTGAAAACTTTAAAATGATTTATCAGCTGGCCAAAGAACAGAAATACTCTTTAGAAGGCGTTAGAAAAAAACTTCGAGAAAACCCAAAAGAAACCATCACCAATTCAAAAGTTATCAGTAGATTAGAAAATATCAAAATCGAATTGATTAGAATCAAAAATCAACTCTAAGGACATTTTGTCACTTTGTGTTTGTGGTATTATTTATGCTACTTTAAATTTATAATCTCTAATTTTATAAAATGAAAAAAATTGTAACTTATATCTCTATTCTTATCCTTGCCATCTCATTGAGTTCTTGTGGATACAATAGTATGGTTAGCGCTCAAGAAGCTGCCACAGGACAATGGGCAAATGTTGAAAGTGCTTACCAGCGAAGAGCTGACCTGATTCCAAACCTGGTCGCTACCGTAAAAGGATATGCTAGTCACGAACAAGAAACCTTGACGGGAGTGATTGAAGCCAGAGCAAAAGCAACGGCAGTAACCATAGATGCTAGCAATTTGACCGCTGAAAATATTGCCAAATACCAAGAGGCACAACAAGGTCTTAGTGGTGCTTTGGGAAAATTGATGATGGTCTCTGAACGATATCCAGATTTAAAAGCCAGCCAACAATTTAGTGGACTACAAGCACAGCTTGAAGGTACAGAGAACAGAATCAATGTTGAGCGAAATCGCTTTAACAAAATGGTGATTGGATACAATACGATGATCCGAAAATTCCCAAAAAATCTTACCGCAAATATGTTTTCTTTTGAAAAAATGGACTATTTCAAAGCCGATCCTTCGGCTAGCAAGGCTCCAGAAGTAAAATTTTAATCATGGGCGAATCACAAACATTTTTTAGCAAAGTCGAAGAAAGACAAATTGTAGCTGCCATTCAAAAAGCAGAAAAAAACACCTCCGGAGAAATTAGAGTTCATATAGAACCCACTTTTGAAGGCGAAGTGATGGACAAAGCCATTGCTGTTTTTAACGATTTAAAAATGTTTGAGACAGAGGCCAGAAATGGTGTGCTTTTTTACGTAGCTACTGAAGCCAAAAAATTTGTAGTTTTAGGAGATGACGGAATCAACAAAGTTGTGCCAGATGATTTTTGGGAAAGCACAAAAAACAAAGTAATCAATCAATTCAAACAAGGACAGTTCGCTCAAGGACTCATCGATGGTATAGCTGAAGCAGGAGAACAATTAAAAACCTACTTTGCTTACCAAAGTGACGACACCAACGAATTGTCAGACGAAATATCAAAAGGTTAATGATGAGAAATCAATATTCTATGGAAAGCAGCACCGTAAAAGAAGCTGCATTTATGAACAAAGTATACGCTTGGATGAGTGGAGCGTTATTAATTACCGCTTTTATGTCATGGTGGGCAATCACAACACCAGCATTTTCGCAATTGCTATTCCCTGCAACAGGAGGCATCAACAAACTATTGTTTTACGCCCTCATCGGTGGAGAATTAGGATTGGTGATTTGGTTGTCTGCTAGGATCCAACAAATGACCGCAGAAAAAGCAAGTTTCCTGTTTGTGGTGTACGCCATCTTAAATGGACTTACCCTCTCTACTATCTTTATGATTTACACCCCTGCCTCTATTGCTTCTACTTTTTTTATTACAGCAGCTACTTTTGGAATCATGAGTTTTTATGGGTACACCACTAAAAAAGACTTGACCAGCTGGGGAAATTTATTGTTCATGGCCCTGATCGGTTTGGTCATTGCGACTGTAGTCAATATGTTTTTACAATCTTCTATGTTATATTATCTTTTAAACTATGTAGGGGTGATTGTTTTTGTTGGACTGACCGCATACGATACTCAAAAAATAAAGAGAATGGCCAATCAAATACATAGTGAAGAACAGGCCAAAAAAGGAGCTATACTAGGGGCACTTACCCTCTACTTAGACTTTATCAACTTGTTTCTGTACTTACTACGTTTGTTTGGAGATAGAAAATAAAAACACATGATCAAACACTTGACAAAGCTAGTCCTTGGACTGGCTTTTTTTTCAGCAATACTACTCCAAGCACAAGAACCGCTAGCCAAAAAAGAAACTACTTTCAAGGGAGTTTATGACCAGGCAAACCTTTTGTCAAATCAAGAAGTGCGAGCCTTGTCTCAAAAACTTATCCGTTATAGCGATACAACTTCTACCCAGGTGGCTATCGCTACCATTGAAAGCCTAAACGGTTATGACATCGCTATGCTCGCTACCGAAAAAGCACAAGATTGGGGAATTGGGCAGCAAGGAAAAGACAACGGGGTTTTTATTTTAGTTGCGGCTCAAGAAAGAAAAATTCATATCGCAACAGGCTACGGTGTAGAGCACCTATTGACCGATTATGTCAGCAAACAAATTATAGATCAAGTCCTTACGCCCAATTTTAAGCAACAACAATACTACAACGGTTTCAACCAAGCCACTGACCTCATCATTAAAGTATTGGCTGGCGAATACAAAAATGAAACCAAAAAAGGACGCAAAGGAAAAGGAAACCTTCTGGTTTTAATTGTAATCATTGGGATTGTACTCTTTTTGATGAACAAGAAAAACAATACTGGAAATGGTGGCGGTCCTCACAAAAGAAACAACATTGATTCTTCTGATATTTTTACCGCTATCTTACTGGGTAGTTTGGGAAGCAGCAGAGGTTATCGCGGAGGTGGAAACTTTGGCGGTGGTGGTTTTGGCGGTGGCGGAAGTTTCGGTGGTGGTTTCGGTGGCGGAGGCTTTGGTGGTGGTGGTGCCAGCGGTGGTTGGTAATCCAAAAAAAAAGCGCTTTGACCCTT
>NZ_JBDNAI010000016.1:0-2836 GCF_039768515.1 Wenyingzhuangia sp. | reverse complement strand
CTCTGGTAATCTGCCAAAAACTGACTCCAATTGCAACACCTATAAAAATATAAAATAAAGCTAACATATTTATTTTGTCTTAATTTTTTAATTCAATGATTATTAATGGTGATCTCCAGATCCTTCTCCTGTGTGTTCGATATTGTAATAGTGAAAATGCTCACTCTCCTTTAAGAATGGATTTCCTTTCGCAATTGGATTTGCCTTTGCAAATGCACTAAACGTAGTATAGATAAACAATCCTATAAAGAAAAAGATTGCACTTAATTCAGGGATTCCAAAAGACCACTGAGCGCCTACTGTTGATGGCATAACCATGACAAATACATCTACATAATGTCCCATTAAGATAACTGCTCCTCCAATAAACACAAACCAAGGCCTGCTTTTAAAGTCGCTATTAATTAATAGTAATATTGGGAATACAAAGTTCATCACAACCATTCCTAAGAAGGGTAACTTATACTCTGTAAATCGTGCTACGAAATAGGTTGTTTCTTCTGGAATGTCTGCATACCAGATTAACATAAATTGTGCAAACCATAAGTAGGTCCAGAATACAGAGAAACCAAACATGAATTTTGCTAAATCATGAATGTGACTGTCATTGATTCCAGGCAGGGCATTTTTAGAACGTAAGTAGATGGTTACAAACGCAATTACTGTTAATGCACTTACTAATAATGTTGCCAATACATACCATCCAAATAATGTGGAAAACCAGTGTGGGTCTAATCCCATAATCCAGTCCCAAGACATCATTGATTCTGTGATCATGAATAAGAATAAGAAAACAACAGACATGTTATAGTTTTTCTTATAGGTTTTGTTGCCGTCGTTTGCAGTATCTTCTTTGATAGAACCTTTTCGAATTAAGAATCTATAAACATTCCATATGACAAGGTAAGCGATACTTCTTAACATAAAGCCGGTAGCATTCATCCATATCGATTTTCCGTCAATAATAGCATCATACTTGTCGCTTTCGGGATCAAAAACGCCTTCTGCCATCCATGGAAATAAGTGGTTGATGTGCATTACTGAAGCTGCCAAAACAAGAATCATAATAATCGATACTGGCAGTAAGTTTGCTGTAATTGCTTCCATCACTCTTAAGATGACTACTGACCAACCAACTTGTGCAACACGTTGAATTGCATAAAACGTTAGTACCAATAGTGTCAATCCTAAAGAGAAGAACAAGGCTACATAAAATGCGGACCAAGGTCTGTTTTGTAATTGATGTAAAACATGCGTGGCATGTTCGTCATCGTGAGATGTACCGTGTGCTTCTGAGCTAGCATGTACATCACCATGAGATGTATCTTTGTCTTCGGAAGCATGTGCTTCTTTATCTGTTTTTAGTGCATGCGAATTATGACCTGCTTCCGCTGCATGAGGTGTTGCTGCCTCACCATGACCAGCTCCATGAGCGTCACTATTTGCAGCTTCAATTGCATGTTTTGCGTCTTCTAATGTCTTTTGAGAGCCATTATAAAAACTATACGCCAACCCAACAAACCCTAATATTATAAGGGCTAGTGAGAATGTTTTTAATCTACCTGAGAATTGATACATATCTTTCGTATTCTTTCTTTTTTAAACTTATTTTAACAAATCTGCACGTAAAACTTCTACGTATTGAACAATTTGCCAACGTTCCTTGTATGTTAATTGAGAGGAATGAGAACCCATTAAGTTTTTACCGTGCATTAAAACATGATAAATGCTCCCTTCTGTAAGGTCCCTATCTTTATAATTAGGGATTCCTAAGAATTTCTCAGTTTTGGATAAATGTCCGTTTCCATCTCCTTTTTTACCATGACAAGAAGTACAATATATGGTGTACATTGCCTTTCCATTGGCCAAGTTTGCTTCATTACGCTCTAAAGGATTTTTTAGGTCTGCTTTCGCTTTCTCATATCCTTCATTGGTATCTGCAATATCATAAGCAGGGTGTCCTCCTCTTGGGATGGTTCCAGCAACTGGTTTGCGGTTCACAGGATTTCCATTCAGACCATTTTCTGCATCTGTATCGTAAGGAGTCGATTCATACATGTCTGGCATGTATTGCATTTGGGGAGTTCTCTTATCGCCACAAGAAGCTAAACTTGCAACAATTACTAAAGCGATAATTAATTTAAAATTCTTCATTATCTATTGATTAATGCTTGTCTACTACGTTAATTTCTACTGCGCCTGTTTCACTTAACAAAGAAGTTAGTTCTGCTTCGTTGTTGTGCACTGGAATTTCCATTAAAAAATGGTCATCTGTGGTTCTTGGATCTGGATTTTCTGCATCTTTAAAAGGCCATATTCTACTTCTCATATAGAAAGTAATTACCATTAAATGGGCTGCAAAAAATACGGTCAATTCAAACATGATTGGCACAAAGGCTGGCATGTTTTCTGCCCAACTAAAACTTGGTTTTCCACCAATGTCTTGTGGCCAGTTGTCAATCATCATATAATTGGTCATCCAGATAGCAAAACCTAAACCTGTAATTCCATACAAAAATGCAGTAATGGCAAGTCTGGTTGGTGCTAATCCCATGGCTTTGTCTAGGCCGTGAACAGGGAATGGACAAAATACTTCTTCAATGTGATGGTGTGCTGCTTTTACAGTTTTTACTGCATCTAACAGCACTTCGTCATCGGTATAAAACGCGTGAATAACTTTTGATGATTCCATAATTATCCGTTTAAATTGTTATCAGAATCTTCCTTCTTGCTCGCTGCATCTAAAACAACAATGGCTGGCTTAGTAGGAATTCCTTGTTCGCTTCTCTTCTTGTAAAATTCACCCGAAGATTTTAAAATAGTTTTTACTTCCGCT
>NZ_JBDNAI010000109.1:0-4185 GCF_039768515.1 Wenyingzhuangia sp. | reverse complement strand
CCTTCTTTGTATATGGCTTCGCGTTTTTGTAAACCAAAAACGCGCGCCGATGCTATTTTCATTGGATAATCCAACTCATTTGTAGCCAATTTAATGTTGGGGATATTGTTGTCATTTGCCTCGATATAGCTTTTAGAATGGCCTGAGATAAAAGCTGAACTGGCTATATACTTTGAACTGTAGCCTGAAATGAGTGTTAGTTTGGGATAATTAAAACCAATAGCGATAACAACCAATAAAAATAAAATTCCAGCAATCCTTTTAAACCATTTCATCTCAGTAATATTTAATACTCTAAAATAGTGAAATAGCTTAGACTAATCTCTTTTTATCCAAATTTTATCAGGACCAATAGTACAAGTTGCCAAGTACTCAAAGCGGCATTGGGTAGGAGGGATTAGCGATAAAAAATCATTGCCTTGCTTGTCTGAATAAAGGAAGTAAGTTTCTCCTATGATGGGCTCAAAACTAAATTTTGAACTGTAAATTCTCTTGTTAAAGTCATAGGAATCCATCATTTGAGCGTACTGCTCCTTTAAAGCGTTAAACTGGGCTTTAAACTCATGATTGACTGTTTGGACTTGCGTATTTTTCCAACTGCTTACATCTGGTGCAGTAATCTGTGGAGCACCAACACCCGTAGCATAGGGTAATATATGGGCGTTGTATTGCTGTTTGTCCTTATCATAAACAACAGCATCTGGTTTTTTTGATTCTTTCATAGCCCTACAAAAGTACAATAAGTCAAGTCAATTATAAAGTCTTAAGGGAATATTCAAATAGATCTTATATCATATCAAATATTTGTAGCTTTATAACATAAAAACAATTCGCATGCGGTTATTACTATGTTTTATTGGATTACTTTTTTTAAATTCTTGTGCCATAACAGTTCCAATTGTAGACAAACCCATAGTTTTTAAAGAACAACGAAAAAAACTTACTAGGGAATACTTAGAGAATAGGTATGGTATAGCACAGGAAAATATTCAAATAAACCCCAAAATGATTGTGGTGCATTGGACAGCAATTCCAACGCTTGAAAAATCATTCGATGCATTTTACAATGAATCTCTTCCCAATTGGAGGCCGGAACTAGTGAATCAAAGTGCCCTAAATGTGTCTGCTCAATTTCTAGTAGATCTAGATGGCACTATTTATAGACTTATGCCAGAAAACCACATGGCCAGACATGTTATAGGGTTAAACCATGCCGCTATAGGTATTGAAAATGTTGGGGGCACAAAAGAAACACCACTGACAAAAGCGCAATTAAAATCTAATATAAAATTAATTAAATACTTGAAAACAAAGTATGCAATTAACTATCTTATAGGTCATTATGAATATACTCTATTTGAAAAACATCCCCTTTGGAAGGAAGTAGACGAGGGGTATAGAACACAGAAAACCGACCCTGGAGAAGCCTTTATGGCAAAAATCAGAAGGGCTACGGCAAAGTTAAAGTTTAAGACCAATCCTTCTCTTGTTCCATAATTATTTATTGAATACAACAGATCAATACTTAGTACAAAACAGCATCCAAACTATTTATCCATGAGTTCACCCAACAGATCAGCTTTTTTTATTCCCTTATTGTTACTTTTTGTTTCTATGACAGCCTTGGCACAAGACCAATTGGTCAATGATTTGGTATCACAGTATGAAAACTTTAAAGAAACTTCCTTAAATAAAAGAAGGATTAAACATAAAGACCTTCAACCTCTTATCGAAAAATACAAAAATCAAGCTGGAATAACAGTCACTAAAGTAGGGGAGTCCATAGAGGGAAGAAGCCTATCTTTATTGAGCTTAGGAAGTGGAGACACCGATGTTTTTCTCTGGTCTCAAATGCATGGAGATGAGCCTACAGCCACCCAAGCAATTTTTGACATATTAAATTACTTTTCATCAGAGCAAAAAAACAACGCCCAAAAATTACTTTTAAAGAAATTGAGGTTTCATTTTTTACCTATGCTTAATCCAGATGGTGCTGAAGTTTTTACCAGAAGGAATGCCTTAGGGATAGATATTAACAGAGATGCATTGGACTTGGCATCGCCCGAAGGGCGAACTTTGAAAAGGGTTAGAGATAGTTTAGAAGCAGATTTTGGGTTTAACTTACACGACCAAAGTAAGTATTACAATGCAGAAAGGACTGATAAACCAGCGACCCTGTCTTACTTGGCGCCTGCTTATAATTATGAGAAAGATATTAATGAGGTCAGGGGGAACGCCATGAAAGTAATTGTGCTCATGAATGCATTGGTTCAAGGTTTTGCACCAGGTCAGGTGGGGCGTTACAATGATGATTTTGAGCCCAGAGCATTTGGAGATAACATTCAAAAATGGGGTACTTCTGCTATCTTAATTGAGTCTGGTGGTTTTTTAAACGATGCAGAGAAACAAAAAATAAGACAATTGAATTACGTCTCTATTTTAGCAGCTCTTTATAGTATAGCTACAAAATCATATAAAAAAATTGATTTGGCTGACTATGAGAAAATTCCTCAAAATGACCGAAAATTATTTGATCTTAAAATAGAAGATGTTCAGTATGAATTGTTAGGAAACACCTATACCTTAGATATTGGAGTTCATTATTTAGAGGTAGACAACGCCTCTCATTCTAATTTCTATACCAAGGCTCAAATTATGGATTTGGGCGACTTATCTACCTATTATGGTTACAAAACATTTCCTGCCAATGGGTATAAAATTATTCCAGGGAAAATATACCATCCAAAAGATGGCGTACTCCCAACAAAAGAAAAGGCGTATGAATTACTGAAAAAAGGCTATGTATATTGGCTTGGCGCACTAACCATGGAAGACAATGGATTTAATTTTCCCATGCAAGTGGTCAGTAAAAAATTTATGCTACCTGACTTTAGACTGTATGTAGGCTTAAACCCGAGTTTTTTACTGTCAAAAAATGGGGTGATTAGTCATGCGGTAGTAAATGGATATCTCATTGATTTGCAAAAGGAGTCCAGCCATTTTAGAAATGCTATTTTCTTGAGGTAATGGATATTATTACGCATTTTTAGATAAAATATGAGAGAACTGACGTATATTTGTAACCTATTGGACCTTTATTCATTTGGTTCTTAAAACTTATCAATCGAAATGGCGAGAGCGCAAGAAACCTTTAACAAAAAAGAGAAAGAGAAGAAACGTTTAAAAAAACGTGACGACAAACTAAAGAAGAAATTGGAACGAAAAGCCAATGCTGAGAAGCCTAATAGTTTAGAAGACATGTTGGTTTATGTAGATGAGAATGGTCATTTTACAGACACCCCTCCAGATCCTAGTTTAAAAGTTAAGGTAGACGCTGAGTCAATTGTTATTGGAATTCCTAAAAAAGAAGATAGGGATGAAGAAGAGGAAGATCCATTAAGAACTGGAAAAGTTTCTTTCTTTGACACATCTAAAGGTTTTGGTTTTATTATAGATGCCGTTTCTCAAGAAAAGCACTTTGTTCATGTAAGTGGTTTAATTGACGAGATCATGGAAAATGATAAAGTTAGCTTTGAATTAGAGCGTGGTCAAAAAGGAATGAATGCTGTTAAAGTTCAAAAGCAATAAATAGATTAATCTGTCTTAAAGATTTTATTTAAATATTAAAAAGTCCTGTAAACTTTATTTACAGGACTTTTTATATATAATAATGATACTTAATTACATGCCACCTTTTCTATTTGGAGATCTTGTAGCAGGCCACTCCATTTGTTTACCTGTTCTTTTACTTATGGGCAATACTATTTTTTCTCGAGAAGTCTTTTCGTTGTCCTCAGAAGCCATATAAGCTAGTATAGCTGTTAGAATTGCATTGTTTCTAACATCGTCAAAAACAATTTTGTCATAAGTATCTCTATTGGTATGCCAAGTATAATTCCAATAGGACCAGCTAAGGGAGCTTAAGCTGAATGCTGGTGCACCTGCAGCCACAAAAGAAGCGTAATCAGAGCCTCCTCCTCCTGGAGTACCAGGAAAATTAGTATCAATGTGTTTTGTAATATCTTGGGGAACTTCATGAAGCCACCTGCCTATATAATCATAGGCATGAAGAAAACCTTGACCAGAAATATTTACCACCCTTCCTGTACCATTGTCCTGATTAAAAACAGCTTGTACTTGTGAAACAATCTCTGGATGATCTTCAACAAAAGCTCTAGAACCATT
>NZ_JBDNAI010000108.1:0-5194 GCF_039768515.1 Wenyingzhuangia sp. | reverse complement strand
AGAACCTAAAGTAGGAGAAGAAGGAGTATCTCCGTTTCATTCATTTAGTCAAACAAGTTTTGAAGATGACAAAGGTGAAAAAGCAGAAGCAACACAACAACGAACATTGTCTTTGATACGAACATCTCCAACAACGGGCTATTATGTGGATGTTTTTAGATCAAAGTCTAAATTACCAAATGAATATCATGATTATTTGTATCACAATATAGGAGATCAGCTTGTTTTTGAAAACAATGACATGGATTTTAAAAAAACACCTGATAGATATATGGGGAATGCATGTGCAGAGTGGATTCACAATAAACAATACCGAAATCCAGGATGGCATTTTTTCAAAAAGGTAAAAACGTCAAATCCTTATGATAAAAATGTCAAAGCCACTTTTAACATAAAGAAATTAAAGGGAAAGAATCTATTTATGCAGCTTCATATTCCTGGGTTCGCTGAGCGTGTGTATAGTAAAGTTAAAGCGCCAATTACATTTGAGTCACCAGAACCTTATGACACAAAAAAAACACCAACTTTAGTCATTCGAAACAAAGGAGAAGCATGGAAAAATCCTTTTGTTGTGGTTTTTGAGCCTTATAATGAAAATGAAAACGCTACGATTAAGTCTGTTTCTAAAATTGAACAAAATAGAGTTTATAAAGGACTTAAGATTGTTAGTCATACCCCAACAGAAAAATTAGTTCAATATGTTATAACACAGTCTAAAAATGATATCTTTAAGAATGAGGACTTGGGTATTTATTTCAAAGGAACTTTTGCGGTAATTACTTTAGACGAGGGTAGAAAGTTGAAAAGTATTTATATTGGAGAAGGAGACAAGCTTATCTATAATAAGAAGACAGTTGAAACAGGAGCAAACAAAACATATTATAAAACATATTAAATCATGATGATGTCTGTACGTAGTATTTATCATTTTATTTCGCGAGTGATCTTCATATTTGTATTGGTTGGTTGTATACATAAAAAAGAAACGACCTTGCTTTTTGTGGGTAGTTTTACGGATAAAAAACCAGGAGAAGGAATCCATGTGTATGCATTCGATAATGAAACAGGTGAAAGTACTCTAAAATTTGTTTTAGACAGTGTTGTTAATACTTCGTTTTTAAAATTATCTAAAAATGGTGAATACTTATATTCTGTAATAGAAAGTCAAATGCCATACCATGGAAAGGTAGGGGTATATGCCATAGATTCTGTACAGGGTAAAATTGACCTCGTAGACACCAAAGATTGTGGAGGCTTAAATCCAGCGCACATAGCCCTTGATAAAACCGGAAGATTTTTAGCGAATTCTAATTATTCAGATGGGAGTCTGAGTTTATTTAAAATTAGAAAAAATGGGAGGCTTAGTTCCGATCCTCAAGTTTTGAGATTTGTAGGGTCAAGCGTGATTCAAAACCGTCAAACCTCTTCACATATTCATTCTGCAAATTTTTCTCCTGACAACCAGTTTTTGTTTGCTCAAGATTTAGGTTCAGACAGAATAAGAAGTTTTAGTTTAGATTTCTCTCAGCAAGACTCTATACTTCAAGAAAGAACACAAATTCAAATGAAACCTGGTAGTGGTCCTAGGCATTTTGTGTTTCATCCCAACGGTAGTCTCGGTTATAGCATCAGTGAGTTGAGCGGTAAAATTACTGTTTTTAGATATCAAAATGGAGCTCTAGAATTCGTAAAAGATTATCATTCTTATCAAACGAGAAATGATATTTATAGAGCTGCAGATATACATATTTCACCAGATGGAAAATTCTTATATGCTTCGAATCGAGATTTGGACGAGAACAGCATCTCAATATTCTCCATCAACTCAGACAATGGTGAGTTAAAGGTTGTTGATTATGTGTCTACTGGAGGAAATCACCCTAGAAATTTTGCGATATCACCCTCAGGGAAATTTTTGATCGTTGCCAACCAATTTTCAAACAATATTATCATTTACAGAAGAGACATCATATCGGGAAAATTAGAACGGTTACCTCATAAGATTACAGTTGGTCAGCCTTCGAGTATACAAATGAGAACTTATCAAGTGTCAGCCTAAAAACTAAAGAGAGTCTCTTTCAATAAAGTTGAAAGGTACTTTAATTTTGCCTTTTTTGTTGTTTAAGATCATTTCTGCAGTTGTCTCACCCATGATTTTAAAATCTGTAGACACGACAGTAATCCCTAGTAAGTCCTTTAGAGGAGTGTCGTTGTATGAAATAATACCGATATCTTTACCAATAACAAACTCGTCTTCTTTTGCTTGTTTGACTAAATTTACCAGATCAGATTCTTCAATGGTTAAAAATAAATCGCCATTTTTTATGATCATGTTGTCATAGATTTTGTCAATAATTTCAAAATCAAGTTTAAATTCTACACAGAATTTCCTAAACCCGTTTAAGATTCTCTTAGGATACGGGTAGACTGCCTTTTTAGGGTAGACCAACATGATTTTTTTATATTTCTGAATTTTTGAGATACCTTCTTTTAGCGCATTGTAAATATCGTTTTCAAAATCTTGATAAATTTCAACATACGTTTTGTCCATTCCCAATTTAACGTTGTCTAAAATCACGAGTTTTTCTACAGCAAGTTTTTCAATAGCTGTTTTTACTTGAGCGGTGTAGCTAACATGGTTTAAGTTTTCTGTTTTAAAATGAGGCATGATGACATAGTAATCATATGCTGATTTGTGTTTCTCTAACAAGTTTAAAAATAAAGACTCATCACAATGATAAATGACAAGATCTGTATGAGTATTTGGACCAATACTATTAATAAAAGAGTTGTAGGTCTTAAGTTTGTAAGAACTAAGTTTATTGATCAAAAATAGAATATTAGTTTTCGAAATTAACGTAGTTCTATTGATGTAATAACCTTTACCACGAATGGCATGAATAATATTGCGCTGTTTCAATATACTGTAGGCTTTCTCAACAGTATCCCTTGATAGATAAAATTCTTCACTAAACATATTGATCGATGGTATTTTTTGACCTATGACCAAGTTTCCTTCTGAAATGTTGTGGATAATTGAGTCTATGATTTGTTGATACTTAGGGATTCTAGATTCATCATCAATCGTTATAAATTTCATCATATTTAAAATAAATCAGCGTTTTATAATTAAGAAATTCTTTATCAAGCAAATATAGAAAGTTAATGTTCTATAATTTTTGTAATTTCAAAAATATTGTCTAATTATTTTGGGAACTTTAATTTTGGTCTTTAGTAAAAATCCTTCAGGCTAAATTTTATAGCTACTGAGCGTCCTGTTTTAGGTGTTAGAATGCTTTTCTGTCGAGATTAAAGTGGCTGTTTGGTCAAGATGATGTCATAAATTTAACAACAAAATAAATCGCGGTCTTTGGAGATGGGCATAGAAATAAATATTACGGCGACACGGTACAGTACAGGATACAGAAGTTTATGGTTAAAACTATGTTTGCTTAAATTTTTATAATAATATTTAAGATGACAAATACAAAGCAATTCAAATACGTAGATTATTTATGGGATCATGAAAAAGCTGCTTCTTTTGGTGAAAATCAAGTAGATTTATTTTTGTATCGTTCCAATACATTAGGTGCGGATTTAAGAATTACTAATTATGGTGGTGGTAATACAAGTTGTAGAACCACAGAAAAAGATCCTCTAACAAATGAAGATGTTGAGGTAATGTGGATCAAGGGGTCTGGAGGAGATATTGGTACTTTGAACAGAAGTGGTATTGCTGGTATTTACACAGAGAGATTGCGTGATTTAAAAAACGTCTATGGCGGTTTAGAGGATGAAGACAGAATGGTTGGTTTGTTCAATCATTGTATTTTTGACCTTGATAGTAAAGCACCATCAATTGATACTCCATTACACGGATTGTTACCTTTTGCTCACATAGATCACTTGCATCCAGACGCATTGATTGCAGTAGCAGCAGCAAAGGATAGCGAAAAAGTAACCAAAGAAATTTGGGGAGATACAATGGGGTGGGTACCATGGCAACGCCCAGGTTTTGATTTGGGTCTTCAAATAGAAAAATGCTTAGCTGATAATCCAGGGATTAGAGGTATTGTTTTAGGTTCTCACGGTTTGTTTACTTGGGGAGATACATCTTACGAATGTTACATTAATAGCCTTGAGGTTATTGAGATGGCTTCTGAGTTTATCGATAATAAAATCAAAGAAAACGGTAGTGTTTTTGGTGGTCAAAAGCTAGAAAGTTTACCAAAAGAAGAGCGTTCAAAAAAAGCAGCTCAAATCATGCCCTTGCTAAGAGGTTTGTGTTCTTCTGAAAATAAAATGATTGGTCATTTTTCTGACACAGATGTTGTTATGGAGTATATCAATAGTAATGATTTAGAACGTCTGGCTCCTATGGGAACTTCTTGTCCGGATCATTTCTTAAGAACTAAGATACAGCCTTTAGTGTTGACATTAGACAAAAATGAAGACTTAACTGATACGGATGCTATCTTGGCAAAGCTAGAGCCTGCATTTGCAGCTTACAGACAAGAGTATGTAGATTACTACAACACTTGCAAGAAAGACAATAGTCCTGCGGTTAGAGATGCTAACCCTGTGATTATTATCTATCCAGGAGTAGGAATGTTTAGTTTTGCTAAAAACAAGCAAACAACTAGAGTAGCAAATGAGTTTTATATCAACGCCATAAATGTAATGCGTGGTGCTGAAGCGATCACGGAGTATACTTCTCTACCAAGACAAGAAGCTTTTGATATTGAGTATTGGTTGTTAGAAGAGGCTAAGTTACAGCGTATGCCAAAAGAACAGCCGCTTTCTAGAAAAGTAGCTTTGGTTACTGGTGCTGGTGGTGGTATTGGGAAAGCAATTGCTGACAAATTAGTAGCAGAAGGAGCAAATATTGTGTTGACTGACATCAACGAGCAAAGCTTGATTGAAGCGAATGCAACGTATAAAAGAGATGTTTCAACTTATGCTGTATGTGATGTTACAAACCCAGATTCTATTGCTTCAGCTTATGAGAAAGCATGTTTGGAGTTTGGAGGGATAGATATTGTTGTTCACAGTGCTGGATTGGCAATTTCAAAACCATTGTTGGATACTACAGATAAAGATTGGAATATCTTGCAAGGAATCTTAGTGAAGGGTCAATTCGATTTAGCGAAGCAATTCTCTGCGATCACGCGTAAACAAGGTTTAGGAGGAGATT
>NZ_JBDNAI010000107.1:0-3146 GCF_039768515.1 Wenyingzhuangia sp. | reverse complement strand
GAAAACGGCAAGGGGAGGTTTGCTGATAAAGTGCTTAAAATTCCAGCGAAAAGAACCCCTAAAGTATTGCGATGGATATTGCTTGATTTTGAAAACTCGCGATTAAGCAATGAAGATTTTCTTTCTTACTACGACCGAAAAACAACAGACTATTTTTATCAGAATTTAAAATCCTTTTCATCTACAGATGATCTTGTAGCTGAAGATTATATTGACTGGGGAAATTCAGAAAAATACATCAAAGCAATTGGTATTGGAGAATGTGCGGGAGTAACAATCGATCTTGTACAAACTTTATTGTTTGATGCTGGAGAGTCTTTGGGTTGGGCAAAACATGCTTATAAAGAGAAAAAATTGAAGGATGCTCAATACCATTGTTACAACAGTGTTGTTAGAGCTAGTAAAGCCTTACTTACATCTAAACAAGCCAAAACAAATAGTCACGCATCAATTACCCAAGGGTTTGACTTGCATTTCCCAGAATATGAAACCCATTTTGACCTTAGTTTCGAATCTGCTTTGAAGAAAAATACCGATGCAGATTGTAGTGAAATCAATATTTTACAATTTATCGAATGGACAACAACACATTTGGATTGGATCAAAAAAACAGCTTCGAACAATGAATAATAAGGGTTCTATAACATTAGTAGGTGCAGGTCCTGGAGATCCAGAATTAATAACACTAAAAGCGGTAAAAGCGATAGAAACTGCCTCGGTTATTTTTTATGATGCATTAATATCACCTGCTTTATTGAATTATAACTCTAAAGCAGAAAAAATATTTGTTGGAAAAAGAAGTAGAAGTGTTCACACTCCTCAATCTACAATTGATCAACTGATAGTCAAACATGCCCTTAAAGGACAAAATGTAGTGCGATTGAAAGGAGGGGATCCTCTTGTTTTTGGTCGGGCAACTGAAGAACTTGAGAGTGCTCATTTACACAATATATCAACCACAATAATTCCAGGGATATCCTCTTATGCTGGAATTGCAGCTCGTCACCAAATTCCAATTACAAAACGAAAAGCACATCAAAGCTTTTGGGTTGTTACTGGACATACCGAAGATGGAAAATTTGCTGATGATTTATATTTAGCCGCTCAATCAAGTGCTACTGTGATTATACTGATGGGAATGAAACACCTCCCAGAAATCATAGCACTCTTTAAAAAGTTAAAAACGAAAAATTATCCTGTAGCTGTAATACAAAATGGAACAACTACGGCAGAGCGAAGTTTAGTTTCAACTATAGACAAGGTCGTTGAAGAAGTTGAATCAAATGAAATAAAAAATCCAGCGACCCTATTTTTTGGACCTGCAGTAACTGACGCCGTAACTAAATTTAAAAATCCCATTAACGCACTTAAATGCATCATTTAAATCCTTTATATCCTATTTTCCTTAAAACAAACCGCTTAAATTTTTTAATAGTAGGAGGGGGAAATGTAGCCTTAGAAAAACTAGAGTTTCTCTATAAATCAAGTCCAAATACTTCCGTCCACATGATTGCCACTATGGTACGAGAAGAAACAAATTCCTTTATTCAAGACAAAGATGTTCATGTAGATTTAAAACCTTATGAATTAAAAGATTTGGAAGGAAAAAATATTGTCATTGCCTGTACAGACAATCCAGAGTTAAATGAACAAATTCAAAAAGATTGCCGTCAAAAAGGAATCCTTGTCAATGTAGCAGACTGTCCTGAATGGTGCGACTTTTATATGGGAGGAATCGTTACAAAAGGAAATCTTAAAATTGCTATATCAACAAACGGCAAGTCCCCCACCCTCGCCAAAAGAATAAGACAATGGCTTGAAGCTGTACTTCCAGAAGAAGTTGACGAATTACTTGACACCCTCCAAAACTACAGAGCTACTTTAAAGGACGACTTTGCCCATAAAGTAAAAGAAATGAATTCAATAACTAAATCTTTACTTCCTTAAAATGATTCAAACAGATATATTAATAATCGGAGCGGGGCCTGTAGGTCTGTTTACTGTTTTTGAAGCTGGTTTAATGCAGCTGCGTTGTCATATTATTGACTCTATTCCACAACCAGGCGGTCAATTGAAGGAGATATATCCTAAAAAGCCCATCTATGATATTCCTGGATTTCCCAGTGTGCTAGCAGGAGATTTAATTGATAATTTAGAAAAACAAATTGAACCTTTTCAACCTGGATATACCCTTGGAGAACGAGCAGAAGACATAGAGAAATTAGAAGACCTATCTTTTTTAGTAACAACCAATGAAGGGACGCTTCACAAAGCTCCAGTAGTCATTATTGCAGGAGGTCTTGGTAGTTTTGAAGCGAGAAAACCCAAATTAGATTCTTTGCCCTTCTATGAAAAAAAGGGAGTTGAATATATGATAAAAGATCCTAATCTTTATCTAGACAAGAAAATTGTTATCTCTGGAGGTGGAGATTCTGCACTAGATTGGGCACTCTATTTTGCTCAAAAAAGTTCTGAGAAAATACACTTGATTCATCGCTCGGATAGTTTCCGTGCTCATAAAGACTCTGTAAATAATGTTTATGCTCTTCAGGAGAAAAGGAAAATTGAAATTCACACTTTTTCTGAAGTAACGAATCTCAAAGGAAAAGAACTGCTTGATGAAATAGAAATCACAAATAAGGAAGGGCATAAAACTCTCATAGCTACCGATTATTGGTTTCCTCTTTTTGGTCTCTCACCCAAACTTGGTCCCCTCTCAAATTGGGGTTTGGAAATTGAAAAAAATGCTATTGTAGTTGATAATACCCTAGACTACCAAACGAATATTCCTGGCATCTTTGCAGTGGGAGATGTCAACACTTACCCTAGAAAGCTTAAACTTATTTTATGTGGTTTTCATGAAGCCACCTTAGCGGTTCAGTCCGCTTATAAAATCATTAATCCTGAAAAAAGGTTCACTATGAAGTATACAACAGTTCAGGGCATAAATGGCTTTTAAAATACTTTTCTGTTTTTCTCGTTAGTTCGTTCGTTAAAACAAAATTTGATCCTGTAAAACACTGGTAATTTTCTGCTAAAAATGTTAGTTGATTAAAAAATGATCCATAATTCATTGATGTTAAAGAATACGATAAAGAGGAATTATTACCCATAGACTGCTATTATCAAAACAAATTAATGACATT
>NZ_JBDNAI010000106.1:0-9163 GCF_039768515.1 Wenyingzhuangia sp. | reverse complement strand
GGAGATTCATTTGAAACCTCTTCGGTAATAAATAAATAAAAACTTGATTTGGGAGCCGTCCCAACAAATTCATCTTCCTTGATAGCCGCTATGGTTGACAATACGTGGGTTCCATGGGAGGTTCCTGTATCTTGGTAATACTGTCCAGATGAAGTCACAAAATCATAGCCTCCAAGTATCTCACCATTGCTCACCTCACCATCAAATAAATGACTAAAAGCTCCAGCGGTATCTACACCATAAAACCCGGCATCAATAATAGCGATTTGTTTTCCTAAACCCTCATAACCCGCAGTATGGAAAGAATCAACACCAATCATTTTTACCTGGTTCTCTGCTTCTCCGTATTCGAGATTTTGTAAAGAAGCAAACTTACTTGACTTTATTATTTTACTTGAGGATAAAATGGGTGACCGAGGACTTGCCGAGTTTTTATTCGCAAACTGAATACGGTCTACTGACGCTAAGTCTATCAGTTGTTCAATAGCTGCTTGATTCCCCATGACATGGACAGCATTTAACCATCTAGACCTTGCTTTTAAAACAATTCCTTGAGAACTTCTAACAGCCGTAACATAACTATGCTCAACAGGAACATCTTGAATATTAACTTCAATATTTTGAAGACTCCTTCTGTCTAAAGCTCTTTGAGTTAACATAGAAATTGGAGCATTAAGATAACTTTCAGCACTAGGTTTGTCTTTAAAATAAACCCATGCGTGTTCTTGAGCTTGAAACAGACTTGAATATAATAACATCAGAAAAACAAACTTTCTCATCTCATGCTTCTTTTGAACCAAGTTAGGAAATTATTCCTGAACCTAAAAGCTCATCATTTGTATGCCAAGCAACAAACTGACCTTCTTGAATAGCGGACTGTGGATGATCAAACTCAACATACATTCCACTGGCAACTTGGTAAAGTGTGGCTTTCTGTAGTGGCTGACGGTAACGGATTCTTGCCATTACCTCCATCGAACCTCCAACTTTTAATGTCAAGTCTTCCCGTATCCAGTGTGTTTCTTGGTTGTTAACAAATAAGACTTTTCTGTACAATCCTGGATGACTTTTACCTTCTCCTGAATAAATCACATTTTCTTTTACATCGGTTTCAATCACAAACAAGGGCTCTTGAGTTCCGCCAACAGCTAATCCTTTACGCTGTCCTTTTGTAAAATAATGGGCTCCTTGGTGCTTTCCAACTTTTTTTCCGTCAGATATAGTATAAGAATATTTTTGACTATAAAAAGCCAACTCTTCCTCCTTGTTTTTAAAAGTAGGGACGCTCCTCGTGTACCCTTCAAACGTATTGGGAATCTGAACAATCTCCCCTTCTTTGGGTTGTAGTTTTTGCTGTAAAAATTCAGGTAAACGGACTTTCCCAATAAAACAAAGACCTTGGGAATCTTTTTTATCTGCGGTGACCAAACCTATTTCCTTGGCCATCTCTCTTACTTCTGGTTTCGTCAATTCACCAATTGGAAACAGAGCTTTGGATAGTTGTTGTTGTGACAATTGACATAGAAAATAGGATTGATCCTTGTTGTTATCAATTCCTGATTTTAACTTATATGTTGATTTACCCTGAGAATCTTGGATAACTCCTTTGCGACAATAATGCCCCGTCGCTACATAATCTGCTCCTAAATCCAATGCGATATTCATAAAAACATCAAATTTAATCTCACGATTACACAATACATCTGGATTTGGTGTTCTTCCCAATTCATATTCCTCAAACATATAATCAACAATACGCTCTTGATACGCTTGGCTCAAATCTACCACCTGAAAAGGTATATCTAACTTTTCTGCAACCAACATGGCATCATTACTATCTTCCAACCAAGGGCATTCATTAGAAATGGTTACAGAATCATCATGCCAGTTTTTCATAAACAAGCCAATTACTTCGTACCCCTGTTGCTTCAATAAATAAGCCGTCACACTACTATCTACTCCGCCTGAAAGTCCAACTACTACACGTTTCATATTCAAATTATTGTGGTTGCAAAGATAATACAAAAATAAGAGTTTAGGTTGCATTTATAAGCTAAGAACTGAAGGAAACTATCTCACATCTCTCACGAACTTATTACTTGTTTTCTTTACTACTTGGTTGATGCTTCTTTTTTATGTTCGCAAGAATTTCTTCATCTGACAACTTGCTTTTATGGACAGTATTTTTTTTTCTTTTCGCATTGATGTTTTTCATGATGGCAACATCGGTAAGTTTTCCTTTTTTCTGTTTGGCTTCTTTTGCTTGTCTACTTTTTAAAGCGTCCGCTTCAGCAAGTTTTTTTACTTCTTTAATCTTCGCTTCCATCTTAAAAGCAATATTTTCTAGTATTTTCTTATCCTTGTCTACGGAATATTCTATTTTCACTAATTCCTTTCCTGATAGGGTATCGCTATTCTCAAGGTCCAAAGCGTATCTCTTTTTCTTAACATTTTCTTTTGTTCCCATATACCTACCCTTGTAATAAAAATCCCAGGGATCTACTTTATGGTCTTTATAGTACAAACCGGTCTCTTTGAGGTTACCATTGACTTCAAAAAACTTAGTACGTCCGTGGAGCAAACCACCTTTATAGGTCATTTCATTTAGCTTAACACCATCTTTAGAAAATCTTGATGTTATTCCCTCCAACGTATTGTTTTTGTAGTTGCTCAATTCTGCTACATGACCATTCTCATAAAAAACTGTACGCTTTCCATTGAGTTGATCATGAAGATACTGTTCTATCAAAATAAGGTTTTCTCGGTGATCGTAGTACTTCCAGACTCCTGTCCTTTTTTTTCCTATCAGGACCCCTTCAGTTTTTATCTTTCCATAGATATCATAGAAAACAACAGATGCTTTGTTGGTCAATTTGTCAAAATTCTTTTTTATGGATGGGAAATTGTTAATGAATTTATTTTGATAGAAAAAAAACACCCCAACTTCTTTTCCATGATCAAAAGTTCCTGTGTACCTAACTCTACCTGAATCATATCTTTTTTCCCAAAAGCCATGTCTGTTGCCCTGGGTATCGAACCTATTAATTTCTTGAGCTCTCACAAAAAATGAAATAAGAAAAAACAAAAAGAACATCTTATTACTACGCATAAAGCTAATTTTAAAAATTATAGAATTTTATTGTTGAGCCCTCTTTTGGATTTCAACGATCCTTAATAAATAGAAAAATACAAAGTTTAAAGAATACAAAAAAACATCTTTTTACTTTTCTTAATTTGATGTACTTTTGTCCCTTAAACATATTTACAAAAACATGAGTTTATCACATTTAAATGCCATCTCTCCCATTGATGGAAGATATAGAGGAAAAGTAGAATCTTTAGCTGCTTATTATTCTGAAGAAGCATTAATCAAATACAGAGTAAAAGTCGAAATTGAGTATTTTATTGTGCTATGTGAAATCCCTTTACCTCAATTAGAAGATTTCAACACTTCATTGTTTGTAGAGTTAAGAAAGATTTATCAAGACTTCTCCCCTGGTGATGCTCAAAAAATTAAAGACATCGAAAAGGTTACCAACCACGATGTCAAAGCTGTTGAGTATTTTATCAAAGAGAAATTTGATAATTTAAACCTAGAGCCTTTTAAGGAATTCATCCATTTTGGTTTGACTTCCCAAGACATCAACAATACTGCCATACCATTATCTATCAAGGATATGTTTGATGAAGTTTACGATAACGAATTGGTGGTCCTAATCAACAAACTGGAAGAATTGGCCACTGAATGGAGTGATGTTTCTATGTTGGCTCGTACTCATGGACAACCTGCTTCTCCTACTCGCTTAGGAAAAGAAATCAGGGTATTTATTGAACGAATCAAACAACAAGTGACTTTACTAAAACAAGTCCCTCATGCTGCTAAATTTGGTGGAGCTACAGGAAATTTCAACGCACATCACGTTGCTTATCCAAATATTGATTGGAAATCCTTTGGAACTGATTTTGTAGAAAACAAATTAGGATTACACCATTCTTTCCCAACCACACAAATTGAGCATTACGATCATATGGCTGCTATTTTCGATGCCGTAAAAAGAATCAATACAATTATTATTGATTTAGACAGAGATATATGGACATATGTTTCTAATGACTACTTCAAACAAAAAATCAAAAAAGGTGAGGTGGGTTCTTCAGCAATGCCTCACAAAGTAAACCCTATTGATTTTGAGAACTCAGAAGGTAACCTTGGAATAGCAAATGCTATTTTTGAACACTTAGCCATAAAACTTCCTGTGTCTAGGTTACAACGTGATCTGACAGACTCCACTGTGTTAAGAAATATAGGAGTTCCATTTGGACACACCTTGATTGGTTTTGCTTCTACCCTAAAAGGGCTGGAAAAATTATTGATCAATCGTGATGCTTTCGCTAGAGACCTAGAAAACAATTGGGCGGTGGTTGCAGAAGCCATTCAAACAATATTAAGAAGAGAAGCGTATCCTAATCCATACGAGGCTCTAAAAGGACTGACACGTGTTAACGAAAAAATAACAGGGAATACGATTGCTAATTTTATTGACACGCTAGAAGTATCTGATGAAATCAAAGCAGAACTAAAAGTAATCACCCCGAGCAACTATACTGGTATCTAAATTGATGAGGTTTATCTCTTACATTATATTCATATCCGTTTTTATTTCTTGCAACTCAGGAAATAGAACGGATGTTTTGTTGTTTAAAGAAGGTCGATTTAAGACCTACTTAGGAGAAAGAAAAGATAGCTCATATTTGTACAGAACCAAAACACTACAGATAGAAACTTACAAAAACAAAGTAGATACTTTTTCTATTTTCTGGAAATCAAATTTTGAGTACGAATTGCGTAAAACAACCCCAAAAAACAAACTAGACAGTATTCCTTTTAAGGTTCGTATCACTAAGATTAAAAAAAATTATTATAAATTTAAGGCAGGCTATTTAGGTAGTCATTTTATACAAACAGGAACTACCTATATTACCAAAGAGTAAAATAACGTCTTAAAACACTGGTATGTACAAGTTCTTGTTGATCTGCACTTTCTGCTACCATATTTCTCTTGCACAAATCTTCACAAAACAAGACACACTTCGAGGAAGTATAACTCCTGAAAGAGCTTGGTGGGATGTCAAAAACTATACTTTAAATCTCCAAGTTTTCCCTAGCACAAAAAGCATCAAAGGGAGCAACACGATTAGATACAAAGTATTAAAATCCTCTAAAATTTTACAAATAGAGTTACAAAATCCAATGGTTATTGACTCTATCCTTCAAGATGAAAAAAAATTAAACTATCAGAAAAAGGGCTATTGCTACTACGTCAATTTAACAAAAAAACAAAGAGTAAAGGCTACTGAAAAAATTGAAGTTTTTTACCATGGAAAACCTAAAGAAGCTGTAAACCCTCCATGGGATGGCGGATTCATATGGAATAAAACTCGTGATGGAAATGAGTTCATCGCTACGGCAAATCAATCTATTGGCGCTAGTATTTGGTGGCCGTGTAAAGATCATCCAGCTGATGAGGCAGAAAGCATGCAAATCACGATCACTTGCCCAGAACACTTGACAGGGGTCTCTAATGGAAAAAAAATCAAAACCCAAAACAACTCAGACCACACAACTTCATTTACTTGGACCGTGACCAATCCAATTAACAACTATGGGGTTTGTATCAATATCGCTAATTACACTAGTTTCAAGGAATCATTTAATGGGATAAATGGAAACTTATCATGTACTTATTATGTACTCCCACAAAACTTAAACAGAGCAAAAAAACACTTCAAAGAAGTTCACAAAATGTTAAAGGCGTTTGAATATTGGTTTGGACCTTATCCATTTTATGAAGACGGTTACAAGTTGGTCGAAACTCCGTATTTGGGGATGGAACATCAAAGCTGTATTGGTTATGGAAATCAATATTTAAAAGGATATATGGGTAGGCCAATGGGTAGTTCTATGTGGGGTAATCATTTTGATTTCATTATCATTCACGAATCTGGGCATGAGTGGTTTGCCAATAGCATTACCTGTAAAGATGTAGCCGATTTATGGATTCATGAAGCTTTTACCTCTTATTCCGAAGCTTTATTTATCGAATATTATTATGGAAAAAAAGCCGGAAATGAATACCTACAAGGACTAAAGACAATTGTTAAAAACGATTCTCCACTCGTAGGCGTTTATGGAGTCAATCATGAAGGAAGCTCAGACATGTATACCAAAGGAAGTTTGATGCTTCACACGCTACGTCAAATTCTCAACAATGATGATCTTTGGAGAAACATACTCAAAGGGATGAACCACGATTTTTATCACCAAACGGTTACAGGAAAACAAATCCAAAGCTACATCACAAAGAACTCTAAATTAAATTTATCAAAATTCTTTCTTCAATACCTCAACACAACAAAAATCCCTACACTAGCCATCAAATCTAAAAAAGGCTACCTCTATTATCGTTGGGAAAACGTTGTTGATGATTTTAAAATCCCATTGAAAATTTATCTCAATAACAAAGAAAAATGGATAACGCCCAGGAGCCAAAATTGGAAAAAATTAAAAGCTAATATTCAAGACCTAAAGGTTGATAAAAACTTTTATATAAATGTAGAATTCGAATCATTTTAAAATTGACAATAATCAAAAAACACACATACCATAGGTCTTCCTTACAATTCAATCTCTAGTCCATCATAGGCTAAAAACACATTTTTAGGTAAATTTTTACTCACTTCCTCATGAAAACCTAGTCTATGACTGATGTGAGTAAAGTACGCTTTAACAGGCTGAATTTGTTTGACCAAAGCTAAGGCTTCTTCTAAATTTAGATGGGTGGGATGAGTTTCTATTCGTAAAGCATTTAGAACAATTATCCTTACCCCCTTTAACTTTTGTAATTCAGAGGTTTTGATGGTCTTGACATCTGTCAAATAAGCAAAATCATCAATCCTATAACCTAGAATTGGAAGCCCTCCATGATCTACTTGTATAGGGATGACTTTTTTTCCGTAGAATTCAAAAGGCAAATCATCAATTATCGTTGGGATCACAGCAGCCGCGCCAGGATATCTATTCTTTGTCTTAAATATATAAGCATACCTTTCTGACAAACTATCCATCACTCTTGACATAGCATAAAGGGGCATAGGCCCATTTTTGTAACAAAAAGGTCGAATATCATCTAATCCAGCAATATGATCTGCATGCTCGTGGGTAATAAAAACACCATCAATCCTTTTGATTTCATTGTTCAATATTTGAACTCTAAAATCAGCGCCACAGTCTATCAAGCAAGCTCCTTGCTCCCACTGAATATAAATGGAAGAACGCATTCTTTTGTCCTTATTATCTGTTGAAAAGTTTACTGGTTCATCAGACAGCAACATGGGAATGCCTTGAGAAGTCCCGGTACCTAAAAAAGTTATTTTCATATAAAAATTCTTCATCCAAAAATATAAAAAGACAACCATATACAACACAATTTTAGTATATTTGATTGTATCAATTGAACCCTCACTAAATGGCTGTTACACACAAAGGAGATATCCCTGTAGAAAATATTTTAACGAGTAAAACAAAAGCACTCAAGATCAATCTCAACAAGAATATTTACGGAACATTCTCTGAAATTGGTGCAGGACAAGAAACTGTTCGACATTTTTTTAGAGCAGGAGGTTCTTCCGGAACGATAGCAAAAGCGATGAGTGCTTATGACAAAGATTTTTCTGATGCAATTTATGGTGTTGAAAATCACAACAGATATGTTACGGAGAGTCGATTGAAAAAAATGTTGCGACATGAAATTCAATTGATAGAAGATAGGCTGGATAGAAACAAACACCCAGAAAAAATTTATTTCTCCTATGCAAATACAGTTGCAACTATAGATTTTGCAAAGAAATTTAAAGGCCATGGATGGGTAGGAATCCAATTTCAACTGGACTCAAACGAAAGATATAACGAAATCATACTACATACACGTTTTAAACAAACAGATGCTACCTTACAACAAGAAACATTAGGTCGCTTAGGGGTGAACTTAATTTACGGAGCGTTTTATTACAATGACAACCCCAAAGATCTGATTAAATCATTGTATGACAATATAGATCTTGATGAAATAGAAATTGACATGATCAATTTCTCAGGACCTCGATTTACCTATGTGGACAATAGACTTATGAGTTTGCAATTGGTCAAAAATGGAATGACAAACGCAGTCATGTTTGATTCTCTAGGGAAAAACTTGTTACCAGCTCAAGAACTTTACAAAAAAAACATACTGGCACTGAGAGGTAGATTTAGGCCTGTAACCAAAATCAACATGGATGTATATGAAGGATCCCAAAAACTGTTTTATGAAGATAAAAAAGTAAACCCTGAAAGTACCAAAACCATTTTTGAAATCACACTTTCTAACTTGAAAAACGAAGGAGAAATCAACGAGCGAGATTTTCTAGATAGGACTGACCTTCTTTGCTCTCTTGGACAGATTGTTATGATTACCAACTTTCAAGAATATTATAAATTAGTTGAATATTTTGGGGAATTTACCAACGAACAAATAGGATTTGCTATGGGGTCTGATAGTATTATGAATATTTTTGACATCAAATACTATCGTAACTTAAAAGGAAGTATTCTCGAAGGGATAGGTAAATTATTTTCAAACAACTTGAAAATATACCTTTACCCAATTTTATCAGAGGACGAAACCATCATAGACAGTAACAATTTAAGACTTCACCACAAAGTAAAAGAACTCTACAAATACTTTAAGCAATCCAATAAAATAATAGATATTACTGAGTATGATGTTTCTCACATGAAGATTCAAGGTCAAGATGTTTTTAGAAAAATCAGTATGAATGAAAATGGATGGGAAACAATGCTACCTGAAGGTATAGCAGAGACCATTAAGTTCAAAGGCTTATTTGGGTATAAAAAAAGTAAATAAAGAACTTGTTAAAAAGATTGATAATTAATTTAGAGTTATTGGTAAATGATCACAAACATATATAAAGTTAGTTCGACTGATATAATCAGTAGGATCAAATGATTTTAACTGGATATAATCCCAATAACATCATTTTAAAAACGCTAGTAACTAAGGGTTAAAAAACATAAAAAGTTTTTAGGTAGTAAGCAAGCTGCTCT